>JBKQQQ010000767.1:0-4370 GCA_052144275.1 Streptosporangiaceae bacterium | reverse complement strand
ATGGTCGTCACCGAGGCCGCCAGGGTCATCGGGGGGACCGGGCGCAACAGCTGCACGCCGACCCAGGCCACCACGGCAACAACAATGACAGCGCCCGCGATCAGCACCCGTGACCACAGCTTCCGGCGGCCGGCACCGGCCGGGGACCGCTTCGCGTGGCGGCCGGCCCGCCGCGAGCGCACGGCCTTGCCGCTTACGGCCTGCGGCCGGAACTGCGTGCGGCGCATGTCACATCACCGGAACAACCATCAGCCACCCGGTCCCGCTCGGCCTCAGCAGACTCACCAGGAGAAGCAACGGCTTCACGGTCGGTAGCAGCAATGTTACCGGCACCACGGAACGCCGAGGCCAGCCCGCTCACCGGCCGCTGGGCAGACTTCGCTGAACACCCCGCCGACAAGTCAATCGCCGGCCAACTACCCTGCCCGTCCAGCCCATTGACCAGCCGCGAGGCGAGGCACGCCGGGACCACCGCGGGCCTGCTACGAGGTACCGACACGAGCAGCGCTGACCCGGCATCTCCCACGCCAGGTACGGCTCGGCGGACACGTGCAGCGCCGCACCTCCGTGCATCCGCGCCTGACGGTAAGCGCAGAGCATGGCCGACTTGCCGACGGCATCCGCGCACAGTCCCGCTCTGGACGGCTGGTGTCGATCCTCGGGAACCATGCGCGGCACGCCAGAATGGTCGTTTTGCGTGCCGGCCTGTCAGATGCCGGAGCGGTTGGGCTCAGAACAGCGCGGCGGTGACATTGCTACCTACGTGGCTGGGCCTGTTGCTGCCCGGAGCATGACCGGCGGCATAAGGGATAGCCGGGCGGTAGGCGCCGCTAGCGGCCACCTGGACCACGCGGATGGCAGGTTCGGCGCGCTGAGGTTTCACGGCCGGATTTTCATCTCGTCCACGACGGCTGCTAGTGCCGCCGCCGTGCCTGGCAAGATCCCGAACTTGCCGGGATCGGGGACCACGACTGAACCGTGCATGACACCGTACTCTGCGGGCTCCCACTCGATGCCGGCGTGATCAAGGATGGTGCGCATAGGCGCGTTCTCGGCGAGAACGTCGGCGGAAAAGCGTGAGATGCCGTTACGCCGGGCGGCGATGGCGACGGCTCCCATCAGCAGCGTTCCCCAGCCCCGTCCCTGGAACTCATCCTCGATCAGGAAGCTGACGTCGGCCAGCACCCGGTCAGAAGCCGACCGGACGTAGGTGGCGCCACCCACCCAGATGTCAGCGCTGTCTACGGCGACCCAGGCGAAGTGGTCGACGTAGTCGACCTCCGTCAGGTACCGGGCCAGCGCCGGAGTTACCTGTTCCCTGCCGAGGAAACGCCGGTACCGCGTCCTGGCAGAGAACAGCGGCTCCCCTTGCATCAGCTCCTGCTGGTCGCCGGGGTAGACCGGACGGAGCCCGGCAGCGGTGCCGTCGCGGAGGGTGACGGGCACGAGAACCATGCCGGCGGCCAGACGCTGGCGGGCTGTGGTCACGACCTTCTCCAGCACCCCCGGGATGGCGAGCAGCCGCGTGAAGCCAGCCCGCCCGCCCTTCAGGCCGCGCGTCTGGGTCATCGCGGTGACGGTCGCCGAGCGCCGTGTCCCGCGCAGTAGCGCCATCTCCCCTACGATCGAGCCTTCCGCCACGACGGCAACCTTGGGCGCTCCCTCCTCGCCGACGGCAACCCGGGCGCTGCCGGATGTGATCAGCAGGAAATGCCCGGCGACGTCACCACGCCGGAGCAGAACCGTCCCAGCGGGCGCCGCGAAAGGTGTCAGGAGCTTCGCCAGGCTCTCGAGGTCCGCGCGCGCGGCAGCGGTGAGAACCTCGCACCGCGCCAGGTCGGTGACGATCGTATCCCGGTCACTTGGCACATCATCGCCAGGCAGCACAGGGAAGGATCATGTCAGCTATCTTGACCATCTACCCAGCGGAGACGCAACACCCGCATGGCGCCGATCCGGGCGGGCGGATGCCAGCACCGCCCATACGAGGGCGGGCGCCGGCGTTCTGCCCGGTACATACGGCACTGGTCATCTCTGCCAGCGAGCCGTCATCTCCCACCAGGAAGACCGAATCGCACATGGCAGCGATGCCACGCATAGCTCACGAGCAACTGCAGGTGCATCAGTCAAACTGGGCGCCTGCTGCCTGCCGGAGACCGGACTGCCGCCGACATCCACGTGCGGTGGAACCCGCCAATTGGCTTCAGTACGGGCCGTGGTGAGAAACTCGGACAGAGGCGCACGGGAACCGCCAGTATGCTCGGCTGTTGGCTCGAGGCCGATCTTGAATCGAGGCGTCCGGATTCGGGCATTCTGCGTGCCCGCGAGCTGGTTGCGCCGCAGGTTCGCTAGGCTGCTTCCGGCGGGTCCGCCAGCACCCGCTGCGCCCGGCCGTCCTTCTTCTCCGGCTTGTCCAGCGGCCCGGTTCCTGCCGGGACCGCCGCCCGCCGCCGGCTGTGCAGGCGGCCGGTATCCCAAGGACTGGAGGCTGGCATGCCCGGCTCAGCTACCCGCGCGAACGCGCTGGACCATGTGGTGGTGGTGCTGTTCGAGAACCGGTCCCTGGACAACGTGCTGGGTCACCTGTACGGCCCCGGCGATGGCAAGATCTTCGAGGGCGTCCTCGGGAAGGAGCTGAGCAACCCGATCCCGGAATGGGCCGAGCACGGCGCTGACCGCAAGGTGGTGCCCTACGGGATCTCCGCCGATATGGACTCCCCCAACCCGGACTCGGGGGAGGAGTGGTACCACACCAACACGCAGCTGTTCGGCACGATCGATGACCACAACCGGTTCAAGATCGGCGAGGCGGTGACCGAGCCGTGGAACGCCGCCGCCCGGCGCGGCGCCGGCCATGGACGGGTTCGTCACCGACTACATCAGCACGTTCACCGGCGAGGTGGGCCGGCAGCCGGCCTATGAGGAGTACGCCCAGATCATGACCGGGTACACCCCCTATCAGCTGCCGGTGCTGAGCGGCATCGCGCGTGAGTTCGGGGTGTTCGACCACTGGTTCTCCGAGGTGCCGTCGCAGACGTTCATGAACCGGTCGTTCTGGACGGCGGCCACGTCGTCCGGGCTGGTGGTGAACAGCCCGGTGCGGAAGTGGTTCACCAGGAACGACGCGGAGACGATCTTCGAGCGGCTGGAGCGGCACGGCAGGACCTGGAAGGTCTACGTGATGGAGCCGATGTGCCTGTCGTTCACCGGCGTCATCCACTATTCCCGGCTGAAGGACCGGCTGGCCACGCACTTCGTGCGGTTCGCCGAGTTCGAGAAGGACGCCGCGGCCGGGACCCTGCCCGACTTCGCGCTGATCGAGCCGGACATGATCGCCGGGCACGGCGACTATCACCCGGCGTTCGGCCGGTCATTTTTCGGCGGCAACGTCGACATCGGGCTGGACCCGTCGTCGGCGATGCTGGGCGGCGAGGCGTTCCTGGAGCGGGTGTTCAGCGCCTACCGGTCCGCCACCTCACCGGAAGGCAGCAACGTCTGGAACACCACCTTGCTGATCGGGTGGGACGAGCCGGGCGGAACCTACGACCACGTGCCGCCGGGGCCGGTCCCGCCGCCCGATCCGGCCGCCCCGGCGGGTGAGTTCGGCTTCACCTTCGACCGTTCCGGCTACCGGGTGCCCGCCATCGCCGTCTCACCCTGGGTCGAGCCGGGCTCGGTGTACAACCAGGAGTACCGGCACACCTCGCTGATCGCGACGCTGCGCAAGAGGTGGCACCTCGGCGCGGCGTTCACCCAGCGCGATGCCGCAGCGCGCACCTTCGACCACATCTTCACCCGCGAGACCCCGCGCGACCCGCAGACATGGGCCACCGTCGCGGCCCAGCCCGTCCCTGCATGGGCGATCGACTACCAGATCATGGGCAAGGCCCTCGGCTACCTGGGCAAGGACGCCGCACCCGGCATCATCGAGCACGCCCGGCAGAGGGGGCTCAAACTCCCGGCGCAACTGGACGACCCCGCCGCCGAACTCACCCCGCAGCTCATCGTCGAAGTCATCAGGGACGTCGCCTTCCACTACTTCCCCCGGCTGGCGCCAGCCGATACAGGCGATAGCCACTGAGCCAACGACGCAGCGGGGTGCACTTCCCCCTACCTCATGCCTCGTCGCCGCCTCGCAGGGTGAGGGGCGCGGAGCCGAGGCCGCCCCGAATGGGTGATCGGTGCTCATAAAGGGCAAAAACTAGAGACCCGAGCCGTTGAAAATATTCGGCAGGGAGGATGTGGAATGACGGCGCAGGGGCCCTGGGAGTCCGGTCACCTTCTGTGATGGCCACCGCGCCGTCTTCGTAACCGCCAGCGGGCAGATCCAGCTGATCGCCGACATTCTCGCCGCCGTCCAGGTCGTTCGT
>JBKQQQ010000766.1:0-2556 GCA_052144275.1 Streptosporangiaceae bacterium | reverse complement strand
TAGGCGGCGACGGTCCTGGGAGAGGCTGCGCGCTCCCCGGCCAGGTGATCGGTGAAGAACTTCGCCAGCCAGCGCCCGGCCAGATCCGGGGGCGGCGCGGGCCGCGGGGTCACGACTCGTCCTCGGGTGGGACGGGGATGACGTAGCCGAACCGGATCTGGGCTTTGGCCATCACGTCGGGGTAGGCGTCCGCGGTCAGCCTCAGGTAGTACTGGGTGCCGCGAAGGTCGGCGTGGCCCATATAACAGGCCAGATAGGGCAGCATCACGGCCAGGTCCGCGTTGTCTGCGGCCCATCGTCGCAGGTTGGCGACGGCGAAGCCATGGCGCAGCGAGTGCGGGTGGGGACCGCCGGTGAAGTGGGGGATGCCGGCATCGGCCAGGTAGCCGCGGAACCGGATGTATATGGTCGCCTGGTTGACCGGCCTGCCCGCAGCCCTGCTGTAGAACACGTAATCGCTGTGCTCGGGGGCAGGATGCGCGGCCGCGGTGTAGGCGTCCAGGGTCGCGGTGAGCCGGCCGGTGATCGGGACGGTCCTGCCCTCGCCGTTCTTCGAGTCGCGGATCCGCAGCGTCCCGGCATGCGTGTCCACGTCCGGCAGGGTCAGGTTGAGTGCCTCGGAAATCCTCAGCCCGGCGCCGTGCAACACCCTGAACAGGACCGGGTCGACCAGCGCCTTGTTCGAGTAGCAGGACATGGGCTGAGAGTCGATCGCGGCGAACAGGCGGCGCACCTCATCGTCGGTGAGCACATACGGCGGCTGGTGACGGACACGGACGCGAGTTGCCGCGGCCGGGGTGCAGGCGTCCCAGCCGAAGGCCTGGGCGTGGCCGGCCAGCTGGCGCAGCGCCAGCTCGTTGCGCCGGACCGTGGAGGACCGCAGGTGACGGCCGTAGAGGAACCCGTCGACCGCTTCTTTGGTGATCGACCCGTCCGGGTAGCCCTCCCGCCGGCAGTGATCTGCGAACTGGCGCAGGACCCGTTGCTGGACTTTGAACCTGTATCCGCCGGCATGGCGTGAGGTGACCAGGCCGGCGACCAGGTCCGGCAGCGTGGTCTCAGGCATTGCGCTCACCACTCGTCGCGGCCTTTTCGATGACGTCTTCGACGTCCAGCGCGCAACAGCGCAGCCGTTCGACGTCGAACCGCAGGTAGTAGGCCTGGGTCGTGTCGCTCGAGGCGTGTCCCAGCACGGCCGATACCACCGGCATCGGAGTGCCGTTGCCGATCATCGCCACGGCCAGCGCGCCGCGCAGGGAATGCATCCCGCAGACCTGGCCCGGCGGGAACGTGATCCCGGCGCGGGCGGCGTGCCGCGACAGCCGGGAGGCGACCGACGAGGCGCCCCCGAACGTGTCGAACGGGTGACGATGCTTGACGAACACCTTCGGGCAGGCGGTTTCGGGGCGGCCGCCCCGGACGTAGTCGATGATCGCCCAGCCGACGTCGTCCAGCAGCGGCAGGCTCAACGGCCGGCCCGTCTTGTGCTGGACGATCGTGATCTGCTTCGCCCGCCAGTCGAGGTCGCCCAGTTCGAGGTGACGCAGATCCGAGATCCGCAGCCCGAGCCGCGCGGTCGTCAGGATCATCGCGTAGTCGCGTTTGCCGGTGGCGGACTGACGGTCGATCCCGGCCAGCGTCCGGCGGATCTCATCCGCGGTCCACAGGTGCGGCTCGGACTCGTGACGGACGTGCCGGTGCGGCGGCAGCCGATCCGCCAGACTGCGCGGTGTCCGTCCGGCGGTGGCCAAGAAGTCCAGGAAGTCGGCCAGGCATGACCTCATGGCCGCGATGGTCTTGCGTCGTAGTCCACGCTGGCGCAGCAAGAAGCCTGACATGTCTCGCACATTGAGCGCCGCGAGATCATCGATGCCCACGTCGTCCAGGTAGCCCAGGAATCGGCTGGCCGCCCTGTCTTTCGCGACCACGGTCGCCTCGGCGTTGCCGCGCCGACGGCACGAAGCGAGGTAGTCGTCCCTGAGCGGGCGGAACTTCGCGGGACAACCGTCTTTCGCCGGGACCACCGTCCGGTCAACTTCGATCGCCCTGCCGGCCAGCACGTCTGCCATCAGCATCACCGGCCGGCGAACCGCCTGGACAGCCCTGTCTTCGACCGGTTCCCGCAATGACCCCAGCCTGACCCCGGTCTGGTTCGCGATGAAGTCGATGCACACCCGATCACTCACCGTGTCCAGGCCGCGCCCGGCCAGGAAGTCCGCGAACCGCTCCAGCACGACCTGCTGGCGACGGACCGTGCCCTCGGCCCTCCCAGCACCACGCAACACCGCCAAGACGCGGCCGACGGAGACCCTGACATCTGCCTCTCCCACGAGAATCACCTCTGCATTCGGTAATGGAATGAACAGACAAGCGATTCTTCGCCGATGCGCGCAGCGCCCAGCAGCGCGGCGAGCCAGCCCGCGCCGTCTCTGACCGGCTGGCTCGACTCGCTGGCCCGGTAACACCGACCGCCAGGATTATGCGGACGAAAACACTACCGGCGCAGCCCCCGCCAGCAAAAACACGCCGGCAGGGCACATAACCCCGCCGTCCGCC
>JBKQQQ010000765.1:0-3737 GCA_052144275.1 Streptosporangiaceae bacterium | reverse complement strand
TGCGCGCCGCGGGAGCGCGCCATCTGCACCGCGTAGCCGCCGACCCCGCCGGTCGCGCCCATCACCACGACGTGCTGGCCCGCGGTGACCTCGAGCAGATCAACAGTCCTGAGCGCAGTGACCGCCGGAATGGGCAGCGCGGCGGCCTGATCGTCGGCCACGCCGTCGGGGATACGGGCCACTGGCTCCATCGTGGCCGCCGGGGCGACCGCGGTGTACTCGGCATACGAGCCGTGCGTCCGCGCCATGCCGAAGACACGGTCCCCGGCCCGCACGCCGTGTTCTCCCGCCGGGACGCGTTCGGCCACGCCGGCGAAGTCAATGCCGACGACAAACGGATATGACGAGGCGGCGGTCAGGCGCCCGAGAAGGTTGATGTCGAGCGGGTTGACTCCCGCGAACCGCACGCGCAGGAAAAACGCGCCATCGGCAGCGGGAACGGGTAGGTCATGGACCGACGCAGGCTCGCCGAAGCTCCGCACGGCGAATGCGCGCATCCTGACCTCCCTGCATCAGCCCCGTACCGAAAATACCGCTGCCGCCCGGGACAGATCCCAGGTGGCATCTGGTCGGGCCCGGACAACCTGCCGACAGCAGCCCTGGCGGCTGCTCCGAGCTGCCGGCCCAATGTCGCATACACCTGGCCGCTGCGGCTGTCGATCACACTTCGTTATAGCGCCTGCGTGCGATAACCGTGCTGAATTGCATCCGATGCAACAATCCGGGGAATCTGCAGAAGACTGAACAGCCGACGGGACAATCGTTCCTGGCCAGGCGGCACGCCGCAGCGTGAATAGTCGCTGCGGCTGCCCTCGGCGTCCGCAACAATGTTGCTCCTGATGCAACGGGGGATGCGGTGCGCGGGGAGAGCCTGCCGGGGGCCGCGCACCTTGAGCTTGTTCCCGGTGTGGTGCACCTGGATAAGGTGTAGATCGCGCGCAGCTCCCTGGCGACCTCGCCGGCGTCGCGGTGGGCCAGCGGGTCATGGGCTGGCGCGAGGCCCTCAATGAGCTCGACAGCGCCTACCCCGGCCGCCTAGGACACCGGCAGGGTATTCACCACGGCCGCCGGTACACCGCTGGGTGCGAGGCACATCCGGAGAATGTTCCAGGACGTTTGCGAGAGGGCCGGGTTGGGCAGGGACTGGGCGCCTCGGGACCTGCGGCACACGTTCGTCTCGCTGCTGTCCGACGATGGCATGGCGATCGAGAAGATCGCACGGCTTGCTGGCCACGCCAGCAGCCATGTCACCGAGACCGTGTACCGGCAAGAGCTCCGGCCGGTCCTGCAGGAGGGCGCTGAGGTGATGGACCGGCTCTTCGGCAGCGTCAGCAGTGGCCTGGCTGAGAAGCGCTGAGGGACCAGCGAGACCGAGCCTATTCGTCCATGGTAAGGAGAAGGTCTACGGTTCGATTCCGTAACGGGGCTCCACAAAGGTTTTCACGTTTGACCTGCACTTATCTTCACGTTTGGGTCTGGCGTTCTGCGTGGGTGGCCGTCTTGGGCGGTTTGCGGGCTGCAGCGTGCTCGCCGGGATGTTTTCGGGCAGGGTCGGCTGGCCTGGGATGCCGGGGTCTGGGTGGGGCCGGTGAGCGTGCCGCCTGGTGGGCTGTGCGGGTGCCGGCCGGGTCAGGGCGGGGTGCCTGCGGTGGCCAGGTCGGTGAGGGTCTTGCGGCGCCGGCGGCGGGTCCTGGGTGGCAGGCCGGCCGCGGCGCGGCTGGCGTCGTCGGCCTGGCGGGCGTCCCAGGCGTCCAGGATCCGCTGGTGGCGGACGGCTAGCAGGCAGGCGAGCCAGGGCATGATCGGGGCCAGGCCCGTGAGCCTGGTCCAGCCGCGGGCGATGTTGTTGCTGGCGGGGTCCTTGGCGGTGGAGAAGGTCCGCTCGGCGCCGGTGCGGCGGGCGTAGGACCGCCGGTGTTCCCTTGAGGGGTAGTCGTGCTTTTGCGCGGTCTTCGCGTTCACCTCGGGCGGCACCGTGATGGTCTGCTGCTGGCAGCAGTCCGGCGGGTGCCCGGGCGGGGTGAGGATCTCGGGCCGGTTCCGGTCCAGCCTCATCGATGGCGGGCGCAGCGGGCAGCGGATCTTGCCCATGACCGCGGGGCACATCACCCGGTGGTAGCCGTCGGCGTCGTCGGCGGTTATCTTCCCGGGCTTGCAGTCCGCCAGGGCGCGGTCTCGGCTGTCTGCAGGTCATGGGCGGCGGTCTGGTCCGGGGTGGCGTCGCGGGCCAGCGGGCCGGGTTCCAGCAGCGTCTTGGGCGCGGCGGGGCAGTAGAGGTTGCCGTTGGCGATGATGGCGCCGTGGTGGGTGCCGCGGGGTCCGCGGTCGGATGGGTGCAGGTCCTGGACCAGCTGCGCCCCGGCCTGGCGGAGCGGGATGGCCCAGGCCCCGGCGTCGCGGTGGGCGTAGCCGGAGCCGGCGAGCAGGTCGCCGGGCGGGATGCCGGCTTCGGGCATGGCGGTCAGCACCGGGACCAGGGCGCGGGCCGGATCGGTGTCGCAGGAGCAGACGGTCATCCGCCGGGTCAGCTCGGGCACGGGCAGGCGGTGCTCCTCGCGCATCATGGTCCCGGCGGACAGGTAATAGCCGAAGAACAGCTCGCTGTCCTGGCCGGGGCCGCCGCCGGAGCGGTGCCCCCACCAGGCTTCGGGGTCGGCGCAGTCCCGGGTGCCGTGCGGCGGGGGGCGGGAGAAGGTCTCCACGTCGGTCCAGTCCACCGCCAGCGCGGTGCTGGCGTGCTTGTGCTCATCAGGGATGGATGCCTCCAGCAGGTCGTCGCAGATCTGCTGGAGGGCCGGGGAGGGCAGGCCGTCTGGCGCATCCTTGGCCAGGGCGTCCGCGACCAGGCCGAAGGTGCGCTCGGTCTGCCGGTAGGTGAGCAGGTGCGGGCCGGCCGTCCAGTCCTCGATCACGCCGAGCCGTGCCTGGTCATCGGCGGTCAGGGCGGTCAGCGCGTCGCGGACCCGGGTCAGGTGCGCCGGCCGGTGATCGGCCTGGGTGAGCATCATCCCGGCCAGCAGGGTGCGGACCCGCAGCTGCCGATGGCGCACCCCGATCGGCAGCAGCGCCTCGATCGGCGGCGCGACGCCGCAGGCGCCGGTGATCTCCTCGATCCGGGCCAGCGGGATGCTCACCGGGTTCCGCCTGGCAGCACGACCGCCTCGGCCTCGCCGGCCGGCTCCAGCGTGGCGAGCAGGTCGCCCAGCCGCTGGGAGCAGGTGATCCCGGCCGCGTGCATGAAGGTGGCCAGGCCGGGCAGCCGGCCGCAGTCGGCCAGCCAGGTCATCCGCAGCCGGGAGGCCTCCAGCCGGGGCAGCCCGGCCCCGCCGGCCAGCGACCGGGTCAGCGGGGCGGTGATGTTCTTGCGCACGGCGCTGGTCCCGCCGGTGACCAGCCCGGACCCGGCGAACGCCGCCACCGCCAGCAGCCGTTCGTGATAGCGGGCCAGCACCGGCACCGCCCGCGGCCGGGCGCCGCGGACCTCGACGATCACCCCGCCGGAGCGGCAGATGACGTCGGTGCCGCGGACGCCGCGCAGGTCCGCGCCGGCCAGCCCGGCGCCGGCGCCCAGGCAGACCAGCCCGGCCGCGCGCATCCGCCGCGACAGCGTGGGCTGGGCATCGGCCAGCGCCAGGTACCCGGCGATCTCGGCTGGGCTGTAGGGGGCCTTGGCCCGCTCCCGCGGCAGCGGCGTGTCCACGGGCGCCAGCGCCGGGACCACCCGGCAGGCGATGAAC
>JBKQQQ010000764.1:0-5237 GCA_052144275.1 Streptosporangiaceae bacterium | reverse complement strand
CACCCACGACCACGCGGTCGCCGCCCGGACACACCGTCGCATCGAGATGCTCGACGGGCACATCATCGCCGACACCAGCCCCGTCCCCGGCCAGGCGGCCGCCGGCGGGGCTGGCGGCGGGCGGCCCGCCCGCTCCCGGCCCGCGCAGGAAGGACCGTCATGACCACCACATCGCCGCGGCCGGCCGCCCCGGCCGCGGCCCGGCTGCGGCCCTCCGACCTGGCCGCCCTGGCCAGCACCGGGCTGCGGACCCGCAAGCTGCGCGCCGGGCTGTCCGCGCTGGGCATCGCGATCGGCGTCGCCGCGATCGTCGCCGTCCTGGGCCTGGCCGCCTCCTCCTCCGCCGCGCTGCTGGCCGAGATCCAGGCGCTGGGCACCAACCTGCTGACCGTCACCAACGGGCAGGCCCTCTCCGGCGAAACCGCCGAGCTGCCGGTGGCGGCGCCGGGCATGATCGCCCGGCTGCCCGGGGTCACCGCGGTGCAGGACACCGGCACTGTCGGCGGCGTCAGCGTCTACAAGTCCCCGCTCATCCCCTCGATCGAAACCAGCGGCCTCAGCGTCGAGGCGGCCACCCTGGGCCTGCCCGCGGTGGCCGGCACCAGCCTCGCGCAGGGCCGGTTCCTGAACGCGGCGACCGCTCGCGAGCCGGTCGCAGTGCTCGGCGCCGTCACAGCGCAGCTGCTGGGCATCGACCGGATCCGGCCCGGGATGCGGATCTGGGCCGGCGGCCAGTGGTTCTACGTCACCGGCATCCTGAACCCCGCCGTGCTGGCACCGCAGATCGACTCCGCGGTCCTGATCGGGTTCCCCGCCGCAGAGAAGTACCTGCACTTCGACGGGAACCCGTCGGAGATCTACGTCCGCACCGTCAACACCCAGGCCGCCACCACGCGGGTGGACAACCTCCTCGGCTACCAGGCCAGCCCGGCAAACCCGGACCAGGTCACCGTCTCCCAGCCCTCAAGCGCGCTCACCGCCCAGGCCGACGCCAAGGGCGCCCTGGACACCCTGTTCCTCGGACTGGGCGCGATCGCGCTGCTGGTCGGCGCGATCGGGGTGGCCAACATCATGGTCATCTCGGTGCTGGAACGCCGCTCCGAGATCGGGCTGCGCCGGGCACTGGGCGCCACCCACGGCCAGATCCGCGCCCAGTTCCTGGCCGAGGCCATCTTGCTGTCCCTGGCCGGCGGCGCCGCCGGGGTCATCGCCGGCGCGGCCGCCACCGCCGCCTACGCCCACGCCAAGGGCTGGGCCATCGTCATCCCGCCCGACGCCTGGGCCGGCGGCCTGGCCGCCGCCGTCGTCATCGGCGCCCTCGCCGGGCTGCTGCCCGCCATCCGCGCCGCCCGCCTGTCCCCCACTCAGGCGCTCTGGAGCATCTGACAGCACAGGCACCGCGAACCTGCTGATTGCCGAAGGAGTAAGGGGTTCGTGCGGCGTCTAGGGCTGGTCGTTCAGGCCCCCTGGGCAGCCTGGCTGATCACGGCGGCCACGACAGCCGGACGCGAGACGAACACGGCGTGGCTGCCGGGGGTCTCGGTGACGGTCGCCTTGGCTCGCTCGGACATGGCGCGCTGGGCGGCAGGCGGGATCATGTGGTCGTCCGTGGCGACCAGGTACCAGGACGGCTTGCTGCGCCAGGCAGGCTCGGTGACCGCCCCGTTCAGCGCGTCCACAGCCGTCGGGACCTGGGAGTCGGCCATGAACGCGGCCAGTTTCTCGGGCACATCGGCGGCGAAGGACGCGGCGAACTTGTCCCGGTCCAGGAACAGGAACCCATTGACCGGCGGCAGGATCGGCGGTACCGGCGCGCCGGGCGGCGGGTCGGCGATCAGCGAGCTGACCGACTCCCCCGTGTCGGGCGCGAACGCCGCGATGTAGGCGAGCGCGGCGACATTGGGGTGGTTGCCGGCCTCGGTGATGACGACTCCGCCGTAGGAATGGCCGACCAGCACGGCTGGGCCGTCGAGGCTGTCGAGAACCTGGTGGGTGGCGGCGACGTCGCCGTCGAGGGTGAGGGTGGGGTTCTGCACGACGGCTACCCGGTAACCGTCGGCGGTGAGGTGATCGTAGACGCTCTGCCAGCCTGATCCGTCCACGAAGTTGCCGTGGACGAGCACGATGTTCTTGATTGCCATGGTCGCTCCTGACCTTGGCGGGACAGGCCCTGACGCCGGTCCCGGTGCACTCAAGTCAACTAGCGGGGAATCGGCGGCTCCAGGCAGAACAGCACGCAGAAGTACCCTGCGCAAGGACTGTGCGGGGGGACGGCTCCGACGGGGTCAGGGTGCGGGGGGCACCGCGGCGTGACAGCGGCTGCTCGCCTCGGCGTCGCCGATCGCCTCGTACACCTGTGCCGCACGCGCGTAGGTACGGCGGCTCTCTTCGGTCCGGCCTTCCTCCGCCAGCAGGGCAGCCAGCGTCTCCAGAGCCTCGGCCTGCCGGAAGTTCGGCTGAAGCGTCTCCATGAGCCCGATCGCCTCGGTGAGCGTGGAGATCGCTTCGGTCCGGCGGCCGAGGGCTCCCAGGCACTGGGCAATGCGGAAATGCGCATCAGGCCGGCTCTGCGCCGCGATCGTCGGCGTCATCCCCGACCCCTCGTCGTCGATCAGGGCGAGCGCCGTGCGGAATTGCTCCAGCGCCTCGGCGTAGCGTCCCTCGTCACGACGGCAGAGCCCGATGAGCGAGAGACACTGGACGTAGGCGTCGATGTCGCCGATGGCGTTGAATGTCTTCGCTGCTGAGAACGCCAACGCGGCGGCCTCATCGAGCCGTCCGAGGAGAAGCTGCGCTCGCGCGGTGTACTGGTGAGACTCGGCGATCTGCGCTTGGGTGCCGCTCTCGGCCGCCAGGTCCAGCGCCTCGGCCGCGTACCTCAGCATGGCCTGCGGGTCGCTCGGCGGGATCCAGTGAACCCACGCGAGATAGTTGAGCTGGGCCGCCTGCTGCGGCAGATCATCAAGAGCGGCGGCGGCCCCCGCGCCGAGTGTGAAGACCAAACGCCAGTGCGCGGCGTGCGCCCACCGGTCGGAGAACCAGTGCATTGACTCCGCGCAATCCACGACGGCGGAGTGCTGGCCGCGATCCGCCGCGGACCGCAACGCGCCCAGCCAGTTGTCCACGTTCGCGCGCAGCCAGTTCTCGGCCTCTTCCGCGCAGGACAAGACGACAAGGTCCGGGTCAGGCAGACCGGGACGACCATAGCCGGGTTCGAACCATCGCCCGGCCATCGTGGCCATCCGCAGCAGCCATGACGTTACCCTCGCCGTCAGTGCCTCACGTTCGGCTGGGGATTCTTCCTCCTCGAGCCGCGTGCGAGCGAACAGGCGGACCAGGTCGTGGAACCGGTATCGTCCCGCGGCGCTGTCCAGCAGCAGGCCGAGGTCGACGAGCTCGTCCAGGGCATCCCAGCCGACCTCCACCGGCACCTCGCCAACGACCGCGGCAAGGGCTGCATCGAAGTCGCGGCCCGGTACCACGGCCAGCCGCCGGAATACCCGCCGGGCGGCGTCTGCGAGCTGCTCGTACGACATCCCGAACGCGGTTGCGATCTTCAGATCACCGGCCTTGAACTGATCCAGACGGTGCTCCTCGTCCGCCAGCCGGGCCGCGAGTTCGGCGGCATCCCAGCCGGGCCGGCTGACCAGCCGGTTCCCGATGATCCGCAGCGCCAGTGGCATGCCCTCGCACAACTCGGCAAGCTGGTTGAGTGCCGATTCCTCGTCGCAGGCGGCACGCTGGCCCAGAATCCCGGTCATCAGCTCCGTGGCCTCCGGCAACGAAAGGGGCCCGAGGACGAGCCGGCGTACACCCTCCAGGCCAGCCAGCAGCCGCCGGGCCGTGATCAGCGCCCGGCTCGCGCCGTCTCCCGGCAGCAGCGGGCGCACCTGCTCCTCCGACCCGGCATTGTCCAGGACGACCAGCGCATGCCTGTCCCGCAGCAGCGACCGGTACACCGAAGCACGCCCCGGGACATCCCCCGGGATCTGCTCATCCGCCAGACCGAGCGCGCGAAGCAGCAGCCGCAACGCGTCGGCGGCGGCCGCAGGCCGCTGGGACATGCCGAACAGGTCAAGGAAGAACACCCCGCCGGGGAAGTTCGGCCGCAGGACGTGGGCCGCCCGGATGGCGAGCGTGGTCTTCCCCATGCCCCCCGAGCCGGTGATGAGCCCTACCACACCGGCACCCGGTGCACTCTCGGCGTATACCAGCTCGCTCATCCAGACCAGTTCCGCGGCACGGCCGGTGAAGTCGTCAACCAGCCGGGGCAGTTCACACAGGCCGGCTGGGCGCGTCCAGTGATCCCGCAGCCTGCCATCACGCGCTAGCTCGACAAGCTGCTTGCGGGCATCCCCTTCCAGGGCAAGCGCGTCTGCCAAAGCAGTGACAGTCCGGTGCTGAGGCCCCTTGCTTCGCCCGCGCTCCATATCGGACAAGGTCCTTGCACTGACCCCCGACACCTCGGCCAACTGCTCCAGCGTCAGCCGCGCCGCGCGCCG
Organism: Streptosporangiaceae bacterium; assembly: GCA_052144275.1. Classification (GTDB taxonomy): domain Bacteria; phylum Actinomycetota; class Actinomycetes; order Streptosporangiales; family Streptosporangiaceae; genus Palsa-504. The sequence goes on along the minus strand of JBKQQQ010000764.1, from coordinate 735 downwards.
ATGACCGCGCAGCACCTCCCCGAAACCCAGATATCTAATGATAGAAAACTATACATAACGAGCTGGGCTGGGCGTTGACGGAAGGTGGCCGGCATCGTCGCAGCGGGTCCGGCTGCGTCCGGGGGGTAACGACGCGCCCGGCCGCGTTTCGGTCGGGCACAGGAAGCCTATGGAGCTTGTGGGTGCCGATAACCCTGTCACAGCCGCTGACCTAGTCGTTCTCTGTCGAGGTGATGAACGCTCGAGTTAGGTATCTGGCTGCGGGAGGGCCACGCACTGAGGCACTGTCAGTACCCGTGATGCTACGGTTCGCTTATCTGGCAGTGCTGCGCGTGTTCGGCTGGCTCGCCTTGCTTGCCCGGTCTGACCGCGCCAAGGACGCCGAGATCTTGATCTTGCGCCATCAGGTCGCCGTGCTCCAGCGCCAGGTCAAAACCCCGCCGCTGTCGTGGGCTGACCGGGCGGTCTTGTCCGCGCTGGCCCGGCTGCTGCCCCGCGGCCAGCTCCGTCACCTGCGCCTGGTCATCTCCCCGCGCACCCTGGCCGCCGCCACCCTCGCCGAGGGGTCACGAGACACTCACAGCGCAGGTTACTGGTACCGGAGGGCCGTGCCGGGCTGGATCCGGGTGGCGCGCCGTAGCGGCGCGCGGATGACGAGCAGCGTGAGCACGAGCACCCCGGCGAGCGTGATCAGCGGGATGACCGGCAGGCAGGGCGATGCCGCCGATCTGCCGC
>JBKQQQ010000763.1:0-9820 GCA_052144275.1 Streptosporangiaceae bacterium | reverse complement strand
AGCTGGGCCCGGCCCGGCAGGTCGTAGGCGGGGTAGTAGCGCAGCGAGTCGCCGTCGGCCAGCGCCGTAGTGACCCGCTCGGCCAGCGGTGCCGTCTGCATCATCTGCAGCCGGACCCGCCGCACCCCAGGGACCCCGCCGCGGGCCAGGTACCGGCCGGCCACCCCGGTGTGCGCCGCGCCGGGGCACAGGATCACCAGGTCGCCCCGGTGCCAGGCGCCGGTGTGATCGCGCACCGCGTTCGGCACGATCTCGGTGACCTCGCGGCCGGGCAGCCACGTGTACCCGCTGGTTCCCTTATCACCGGCGGAAAGGTGGGCGCGCAGCGCGGGCAGCACCTGGCGCGGCTCGACGATCGCGTCGGCGCGGCAGAGCAGGCCGCCGGCGAACTCGCCGCGTAGGGCCGGGTTGACTGCGCGGACCGCCGTGGGGTCAAGCAGCTCGAACCCGCGCCGTTCCGCGTCGGGCAGCGCGGCCGCCTCCTTGAGCAGGGCGAGTTCGGCGTCCCCGGTAGCCAGCGTGAGCGAGCCCGCGGCCCGGAAGCCGAGCCCGGGGACCCAGGCGCCGAGTTCGGCCCACAGCTCGCGGGCGCGCAGCGCCAGGCCGAGCTCCGGGCCGGCCTTCCGGCCGCTCACCCAGACCAGGCCGAAGTTCCGCACGCTCGCCCCGCGGGCCTCGGCCTCCCGCTCCAGATGCACCACCTCGAAGCCGCGCCGCCGGGCGGCCACGGCGTGCATGGTGCCGAGCACGCCGCCGCCGACAATGACCGCTCGCTGCGTCGATGCCATGACCGAGAGTATAGTCATCTTCAAACTTGTATAGCCAACTTTGCTTCGGGAGGGACGTGACGGACATGCAGGAGGCGAGCGTGGCGGGCGCGGACCTGGAGCTGACAGCGGACGGACGGCGGCTGCGCTTCCCCGCGGTATGGCTGCGGGACAACTGCCCGTGCGCCGAGTGCCAGGATCCCGGCAGCGGGCAAAAACTAAAAGACATAACCGATATACCGAACGATCTGGGCGTGACAGCCTCGGCGGACGCAGGAGAATCCGTGCTGGTGACGTTCGCTCCCGACGGGCACCGGTCCGCCTTCTCGCGCTCCTGGCTGGCCGGACACGCGCTCGACGGCTACGCCGATGGCGACGGGCGGACCGAGGACGACAAAGAGCTCTGGCTGGCCGGGGACCTGGCCCCAGGTAACCTGCCCCGGGCAAGCTGGCCCCGGTACCTGGACCGGCCCGCGGACCGGATCCGGGCGCTTGAGGACGTGCTGCGCCGGGGTTTCGTGTTGCTGCACGACGTGCCCCCCGAGCCGGGCATGGTGCTGGAGGTCGCCGCGAGCTTCGGGTTCGTCCGGGAGACCAACTACGGCCGGCTGTTCGACGTCCGGGTGGAGCCCGAACCGGGCAACCTGGCCTTCACCAGCCGGGCGATCTCGCCGCACACCGACAACCCGTACCGCGACCCGGCGCCGACCGTGCAGCTGCTGCACTGCCTGCGGACCGCGGTGAAGGGTGATGGGGGTGACACTGGCCTGGTAGACGGCTTCGCGGCCGCCATGGCGCTTCGGGCCGCGGACGCGGAATCGTTTGACACGCTGGCGCGAACACCCGTCCCGTTCGGCTATATCGATAAAGAGACCGAGCTGCGGGCCAGCCTGCCGCTCATCCAGCTCGGCCCGCGCGGCCGGGTCCGGGGAGTGCGGTTCAACAACCGGTCGGCCCGGCCGCTGCGGCTGCCCTACGCGGAGGTCAGCGCGTTCTACGTCGCCTACCGCCGGTGGGCTGAACTGCTGGCGCGGCCCGAACGGCGGCTGAACCTGCGGCTGGTACCGGGGGACTGCCTGGTCTTCGACAACACGCGGGTGCTGCACGCGCGCACGGCCTTCGGCATGACCGCGGGGTCGCCAGGCCGGCACCTGCAGGGCTGCTACGCGGACCTGGACGGCCTGGCCAGCACGCTGGCGGTGCTCAGCCGGTCTGGAAACCACGGGCGCGGGCAGGCACGATGACCGCGGTCGAGGCCATCGCCGAGCTGTTCGCCGGGCCGGGGGCGCGGGACTACCTGGGCGAGGCGGTGACGATCGGCGTGCACATGCGGCAGGCCGGAGCGCTAGCCGAGGCGGCCGGGGCGGCCGCGCCGCTGGTGGCCGCGGCCCTGCTGCACGACATCGGCCATCTCCGTAACGCGGCCGACAGCAAACACGGCGACGCGGGCGCGCGGTGGCTGAGCCAGTGGTTCGGCGAGGCGGTGACCGAACCGGTCCGGCTGCACGTGGCGGCGAAGCGGTACCTGTGCGCCACCGAGCCCAGGTATTTCGGGCTGCTGTCCCAGGAGTCGGTCCGCACCCTGGCATTGCAGGGCGGCCCGATGACGGACCGGCAGGCAGCCGCGTTCGAGGCGCTGCCGTTCGCGCGGGGCGCGGTGGCGGTGCGCCGCTGGGACGACGAGGCCAAGGACCCAGCCGCCACGCCTCCGGCGTTCGCGCACTTCGAGCCGCTACTCGCCGGCCTGGTCAGCTCGTAGGCGTGCGCGAGAGAGCGTTGACCGCGACCGAGTTGCGCACGCTGAACGCCACCGCGCCGCCCAGGTAGCGATCATCGGACCATTCGACCGGCACCCCGGCCAGATCGGTAGTCAGGCGGCGCTCGCGCAGCATCGGCAGCCGCGGGCGGACGCCGAGTAGCCTGGCGTCCTCGGCGGTGGCCGACACGGCGTCGATGACGTGTTCGGCGTCCGCGAAGACGACGCCCAGTTCCTCCAGCCGCTCGGTGATCGACTCCTGCGCCAGGTCCATGCCGGCCACGAGCACGCCGACCCGGTCCGGGTAGGTCCCGCGCTCGATCATCACCGGGTGCCCGGACAGCAGCCGGACCCGGGTCAGGTGGTAGACCTGCGCGCCGGAGGGGATGGCCAGGCGTTCGGCCTCGGCCGGCTTGGCCGGCCGGCGCCGCATCGCGACCACCCGGCCGCCAGGCACCTCGCCCATGGCCCGCGCCCAGCGGGAGAAGGACAGCAGCTCGCCGAAGCTCTGCACCCGCGGGCCGCCCACGACGACCCGGCGCGCGCCGCGCCGGGACGCGATGACCCCGTCGGCGCGCAACGCCGCGAACGCCTGCCGGATGGTGCCACGTGACACCGAGTAGCGTTCGGCCAGTTCATGCTCTGAAGGCAGCCGGGTGCCCGCCGCGTACCCGCCCGCCGCGATGGCCGCCTTGATGTCATCGGCAACCTTGCGGTACAGCGAGGTCACCTCCTGGTCTGCCGCCATGAAAGCTGAGCGTAGCGTCATCGCTGCCGTGAGGTGGACGCCGCTTCCGTCGTCCGGCTGAGGCGCTTTGCGGTGACGGGCCGCGATAGGTTACTTTGCCGGTCAATGGGCTTGAAGTCTCGGCGGCGCGGCCCCGCTGGTCCCGGTGACCAACGAACCGGTCCCGAGCCAGTAAGGATCCCCTGGGGCCGAACGGGCCGTGGTGCGTGCCCTGTCAGCGCGGTTTCAGTGGTACAGGGGGCAGCGGCGGGGCCGCCAGCGGATCGCCGGGGTGGCCGTGAACCACCCCGAACCGCCCGGCTGCCCAGTCCTCGCGGGCCCGCGCGATCTCCTCCCCGGAGCGGGCCACGAAGTTCCACCACATCAGCAGACGCTCGCCGAAGGGCACGCCTCCGACCACGAAGAACCGGGCCAGCCTGCGCCCGCTGGCCGGCGACAGCCGGATCTCGGACAGGCCGGCCGGCAGGTGCGCGAGCAGCCCAGGCGCGATGAGCGCGCCCGCCACCACGGCAGAGCCGTCGACCGCGACCACCCCGTACTCGAAGTCCTCCCGGACCGGCAGCACGAAGTCGTCCCCGCCGGGGACCGCGACCTCGAACCCGGCCAGCGGGCTGAACACCCCGGCCGGGGACCGCTCGCCCCGGTACTCGCCGACGGCGACGGTCACGCTGGCGCCGCCCTCGCGCACCACCGGCAGGTCGGCGTGGTGGGCGAAGCGCGGTTCGGCGTGCCGTTCGGACTCGGGCAGCGCGATCCAGAGCTGCAGGCCGTGCAGCACGGGGGGCCGGCCCGCCGCTGATTCCTCTGAGTGGGTGATGCCCTGGCCCGCGGTCATCAGGTTCAGCTCGCCCGGCCGGATCAGCTGCCGGCTGCCGAGGCTGTCCCGGTGCAGCACCAGGCCCTGGAACAGCCAGCTCACGGTCTGCAAGCCGATATGCGGATGCGGTGGCACCTGCATTCCGGGCCCCCGGCTGACCTCGTCCGGGCCGTAGTGATCCAGGAAGCACCAGGCACCGATGGTGCGCAACGTCCGCTGCGGCAGCAGCCGGCGGACTTCGGTGCCATCGCCGATGGCCGCCTTGCGTGCCTCGATGACATCCATGGCGCTGTACTTGCCCGGGGGGACGCCCTCCCCAGACCCCCGCGGACCGGGGGGACTCCATTCCCCCGGACCCCCCTGGGTCAGGTTGATCGCCTCCGGATCCAGATTGCTCACGGTCCAATGCTGTCACTGGCCGAGCCAGACTGAGACGTGGGTCGGCTCCAGCGCGACCTGAACCACGCAGGCCAGGTCGGCTTGGGATCGCGGCTGCTCGCGCTGGCGGCGGGCGACAGGAAATCGATACAATCCCAGCGTTTGATGGTAGTGCCCGGCCGCCGCCGCCCGGCGCCTGCCGCAGACGGCAGCAGCGGGGCAGGGCGGGCGGGCAGGGAGAGACATGACTGAGCTCATCGTCGGCGGGCATCAATCCGACACGCATCAGAAGGCGCTGCGCATCAACCTGGATCAGCGCTGGTACGGGACGATCGCGGAGATCGGGGCCGGCCAGGAAGTCGTGCGCTGGTTCTTCCGGGTCGGCGGCGCCGCGGGCACGGTCGCCAAGTCCATCTCCGCCTACGACATGGCGGTCAGCGACGCCGTCTACGGCAAGGCGGATCGGTACGTCTCCGTCGGGCGGCTGCAGGGCATGCTGGACAAGGAATTCCAGCTCAACGTCGAGCGGCTCGGCGACGAGCGCGGCGATTCGAGCTGCTTCTTCGCGTTCGCCGACACGGTGGTGGCGCGCAGCTACCGGGGCGGCAACGAATGCCACGGCTGGATGGGCGTCAAGTTCCAGGCCCAGGCGCACGACGAGCCCAGCCAGATCGTCATGCACGTGCGGATGCTCGACGTCGAGGCCTGGCTGCAGCAGGAGGCGCTCGGCATCGTCGGGGTGAACCTGCTGTACGGCGCGTTCTTCGAGCATCACGAGCCGGAGCGGCTGATCGAGAGCCTGCTGGACCGGCTGACCGTCGGCCGGATCGAGATCGACATGATCCAGTTCCGCGGCATCGAGTTCCGCGGCGTGGACAACCGGCTGATGGCGCTCAAGCTTGTCCAGCTGGGGCTGAGCGGCGTGGCGATGTTCGGTCCCGACCGCGAGGTGCTGCAGCCGAGCGAGGTGCTGCGCAAGAAGGCAATCCTGGTCGAGCGGGGCAGCTTCCGGCCGCCGACCCACGTGAACCTCGACATGCTCGCCACGGCCAGGGCTAAGTTCGCGGAGGACCCGGCCGTGGCCGGCAATCCGATCCTGGAGCTCACCGAGATCACCATGCGGAACCTGCTGGCGGAAAGGACCGAAGTCGACCGGCGGGACTTCCTGGCCCGCGCCGAGCTGCTGGCCGCCTGCGGGCAGACCGTGCTGATCACCGACTACTTCGACTACTACCGGCTGGCCGCCTACATCGGGGAACGGACCACCGAGCGGATCGGCATCGTGATGGGAGTGCCGAGCCTCATCGACCTGTTCGACGAGAAGAACCACGCACAGCTGCCGGGCGGGATCCTGGAGAGCTTCGGGCGGCTGTTCAAGAACGGCCTGAAGCTCTATGTCTACCCGGTGCAGCCGACGCCGGACGATGAGCTCAAGACGGTCGATCACATCAAGGTCCAGCACGAGATCCAGCCGCTCTATGACTTCCTGGCCGGCCGGGGCAGCTTCGTCAGCCTGGACAACTACCGTCCCGAGTGCCTGCCGATCTTCAGCCGTGACGTGCTGCGGCGGATCGCCGCCAGCGACGACGCCTGGGAGACCATGGTCCCGGAGCAGGTCGCCGAGCTCATCAAGCGCCGCGGGTTCTTCGGCTACGTCAAGCCGGGCGCCCGGGACTGACCCCAGCCCGGCGGCCTCAGCCGGCGCGGTAGTCCCGCTGCGTGCTCGCGTAACGGGCGAAGGCGTCCAGGGCCTGCGGGTTCGCCATGGCATTTTGGTTGGCCGCCTCGTCCGGCCTGGCCCCCAGCAGGATCTTGCGGACCGGCACCTCCATCTTCTTGCCGGTCAGGGTGGCCGGGATAGCGGGAACCGCGATGATCTGGTCCGGGACGTGCCGCGCCGTGTACTGGGCGCGGAGCCGGTCGCCGATCTTGCGGCGGAGCGCGTCGTCCAGGACCGCCCCCTCGGTCAGCGTGACGAACAGCGGCATGAAGAATCCGCCGCCGGGCAGGTCCAGGTTGATGATCAGCGCGTCCGCGACCTCCTCGACGGACTCGAGCGCGGCGTAGATCTCCGCGGTGCCGATGCGGACGCCATACCGGTTCAGGGTCGCGTCGCTGCGGCCGAGCACGAAGCAGCCGCCGCGCTCGTTGACCTTGAAGAAGTCTCCCTGCCGCCACACCCCGGGAAAATCGGCGAAGTACGTCCGCAGGTAAAGCTCGTCACCGTCGTCGTTCCACAGGCAGACCGGCATCGACGGCATCGGCTGGGTGATCACCATCTCGCCGACCTGGCCGGTGACGGGCTCGCCCGCCTCGTTGAACGCGAACGCGGAGACGCCCAGGTGGCGGGCCTGGATCTCGCCGGCGTAGACGGGCAGGGTGGGCATCCCGCCGACGAACCCGCTGCAGATGTCGGTTCCGCCGCTGCCCGTGCACAGCCACAGGTCCGGCTTGACGTTGCGGTAGAACCAGGCTCCGCACTCCGCCGACACCGGCGAGCCGGCCAGCATGACGGCCTCCAGCGCGGACAGGTCGTACTTCTGGCCGGGCACCAGGGCCGCCTTGGACAGCATGTCGACGTAGGCCGGGCTCGCGCCGAACAGGGTCACCTTCGCGTTCTGCGCCATCTCCCACAGCACGCCGGGACCCGGGTACGCCGGGTTCCCGTCGTAAAGCAGCGGCCGCACGCCCAGCAGCAGCGAGCTGACCAGGAAGTTCCACATCATCCAGCCGGTGGTGGTGTGGAAGAACAGCCGGTCGCCCGGGCGCAGGTCCATGTGGAACGTCTGCAGCTTGAGCTGCTCGATGAGGATGCCGCCGTGGCTGTGGGTGATCGCCTTCGGCAGCCCGGTAGTGCCGGAGGAGAACAAGATCCACAGCGGATGACCGAACGGCACCTGCTCGAACTCGAACTCCGCGGCCGGCACGGGCGGGTGGTCCATGACCTCGTCCCAGGACTGTGCCCGGGACTCCCCGGGGATCGCCCGCCCGGCGGGTCCCGGCACGTGGATTACCTGCTCCAGGCCGGGCAGCAGCGCGATGATCTGCTCCACCTCGGCACTGCGGTCATAGTCCCGGCCGCCGTAACGGTAGCTGTCCACGCAGAACAGGACCTTCGGCGCCAGCTGCCCGAACCTGTCGCTGACTCCGCGCCAGCCGAAGTCGGGGGAGCAACTGGTCCAGACGGCCCCGATGCTGGTAGTGGCCAGCATGGCGATCACCGTCTGCGGGATGTTCGGCATGCAGGAGGCCACCCGGTCGCCGGGACGGACCCCCATGGCGCGCAGCCGGGTGGCCAGCACCCGGACGCCGTTCGCCAGGTCCGGCCAGGCCAGCCCCGCGAGCGGGGTGGTCTCCGACTGGTAGTACAGGGCCTCCTCGCCGGGCCGCTCGCGGCGCAGCACGTGCTGCGCGTAGTTCAGCCTGGCTCCGGGGAACCAGTCGGCGCCGGGCATGGCCCTGGCGCCGAGGACCGCCGTCGGCTGGACCGAGGCCTCGATGCCGCAGTAGTCCCAGACCGCCTGCCAGAATCCGTCAAGGTCAGTCACTGACCAGTGCCACAGCGCGTCATAGTCGGCGAAGTCAAGCCCGCGCTCCCGGGCGAGCCACCCGGCAAACGCGGTGACATTGGCGCGGCTGACGCGATCAGGTCCCGGCTTCCACAGCAGGTCACCTTCGCGAACCTGGCGTTGCGGCTCCACATCGCAGACGCTGCCACAAGCCGGGCCATACCCGCAATGTGGTGACCGCACAAATGCGGCCCCGGGAAATACTGACCGGCCACGCTGGCCGGGCAGCGCGGCGGCCTGGCGTATAAAGTGTCTTCAAATGGCTGGCCTAGACCTTTCCGCCCTGCAGGGGATCGACGTGCACGTGCACGTCGAGTCCGACGGGCACGGGCAGCTGTCCCTGGACGACGAGCTGCTGGCTGCGTCGGCGAAGTACTTCAAGGCCGACAACGACCGGGCGCCGACGGTAGAGCAGATCGCGGGCTACTACCGGCAGCGCCAGCTGGCCGCCGTGGTGTTCAGCGTGGATGCCACCACCGCGACCGGCCATCCGGGGCTGTCCAGCGAAGAAATGGCCGACCGGGCCGCCGCCCACGCCGACGTGCTCATCCCGTTCGGCTCGGTGGATCCGCTGGCCGGCGAGCAGGCCGTCCGCCGCGCCCGGCGGCTGATCAGCGACCACGGCGTGCGCGGCTTCAAGTTCCACCCCAGCCTGCAGGGCTTCTCCCCGGACGATAGGCGCTACTACCCGCTGTACGCGGTCATCGAGGAGGCGGGGCTGCCTGCCGTCTTCCACACCGGCCAGACCGGCATCGGGGCGGGCTTGCCCGGCGGGCGCGGGATCAAGCTGCGGCTGTCTAATCCGATGCTGATCGACGACGTGGCCGCGGACTTCCCCGGCATGCCGGTCATCTTGGCGCACCCGTCGGTGCCCTGGCAGGACGAGGCGATTTCCATCGCCACCCACAAGGCCAACGTGTACATCGACTTGTCGGGCTGGTCGCCCAAGTACTTCCCGCCCCAGCTGGTCCGCGCGGCTAGCTCACTGCTGCAAGACAAGGTGCTGTTCGGTACCGACTACCCACTGCTGACCCCGGAGCGCTGGCTGCGCGACTTCGAGCTGCTCGAGGTCAAGCCGGAGGTCCGTCCTAAGATCCTTAAGCACAATGCGGCCCGCCTGCTCGGGCTCGGCCCTGAATCGTGAGCGAGCGGCGCAGGTCCTCGAGCTGATCGGCCAGGCTGAGATGACGGGCGGCGCTCCGCCTGAGGCATCGTCGCGCCCCGCAACTCGTGTTTCGGTTCAGTTACGAATCGATGCCAACTCTGATCCGGGCTTGCCCGTCACTTCGGACCGGCCTTGAATGAGGATTCATGCCGGAACTTCCTGCTGACCGTGGCGAGGAAAAAGACCGATGAATCCGGGTTCAGTACTTGAAGTGCAGGGCGTGACCGTTCGTTTCGGCGGCCTGACCGCGCTTGATTCGGTCTCGCTCGCCGTCCCGCCCCGGCATGTCCTAGGCGTCATCGGCCCGAACGGGGCGGGCAAGACCACATTGCTGAACGTGCTGTGCGGCTTCATCCGGCCCGATGCCGGCGAGGTGCTGTTCGGCGGCCGCGCGCACAACGTCCGGCCGCACCGGCTGGCTGGCCTCGGCGTGGCCAGGACCCTGCAGGGGGTCGGCCTGTACGGCGGGCTGACCGCGCTCGAGAACGTCATGGTCGGCGCGACCTGCCGGGCCTCGGCCGGATTCTGGTCCGCGCTGCTCACGCTGCCGCGAGCCACCCGCGACGAGCGCAAGCTGCGCGAGGAGGCCATGCAGGCCCTGGACCGGGTCGGCGCCGCGC
>JBKQQQ010000762.1:0-3762 GCA_052144275.1 Streptosporangiaceae bacterium | reverse complement strand
GACCCGTACCGGCAGGCGCAGGCGCTGGCGGAGGTGGCCAGAGCGCTGGCCGAAGCCGGCCAGCACGCGCAGGCACAGACCGTAGCCCGCTCCATCACCGACCCGGGCCGGCAGGCGCAGGCGCTGGCGGCGGTGGCCGGGGCACTGGCCGGAACCGGCCAGCACGAGCAGGCCGCGACAGTGGCTCGCTCCATCACCCACCCGGACCGGCAGGCGCGGGCGCTGACGGCGGTGGCCAAGGCGCTAGTGGCCAGGGGAGACACGAGACAGGCGCACCGAGTGGCCTCGGCGGCGTGTGCCGTCGGACAGTGGACCACGGTGCTGGAACTGGTGTTGTCGCTGGAGCCATCGGCGCTAAGAGTGCTCACCGACTTGTAACTTCAGACAAGGAAGATGTGATGAAGATCACGATGCATTTTCGCAATTAACGCATCGCCTCCTGCAGCCCGTCATGGAACCGCTGCGCCTGCGTCCGGGTGTCCTCCGCCCCCGCCGGCACCGCCAGCGCATCCAGCACCGTGCCCACCACCGCCGCGCACTCCGGCGACAGGTCCCCGTGCAGCACCCCCGCCCCGCCGAACGTCATCTCCAGCCGCACCGACCGGTCCTCGAACGCCTGATCCCGGTCCTCATCCGGCTTACCGGGCAGCGACCGGGCGTAGATCTCCCCGGCCAGCCCGGCCAGGTCCCGCAGGTCCATCCCGTTCCCCGCGGCGGTCAGCAGGATCTCATCGGCGTCCGGGCGGCAGTCCTCGGGCAGCTTGTCCGTCCAGGCGCAGATCGTCCGCGCATAGGACTCCGACATCTCCCCGGCCGCCAGCACCGCCGCGACCTCCGGATGCGCCGCCGCGCGGCGGACCCACGCGGTATACGCGACCGCGGCGCCCTTGGTGATCCGGGTCCGGTTGACCAGCCACGCCCGCGGGCTGTAGTCCGCGTCCGCGCAGTACCCCTGCCCGGCGGTGAACGCGGCCAGGACCGAGGTCCGCGCCGCGGTGTACATCGAATGGGCCTGCTCCAGCGCCCGCAGGCACTGCGCCTGGGTACCGGCCGCCATCGCGGTGGCGTCCGCGGAGGCCAGGTAGCCCAGCGCGGCATGCGCCAGCTCCATCGCCTCGCTGGCACTGGCGAACGTCGGCGCGGTCGTCATCCTGGTCGTCACCTCCCTCCGGGGATGCTCGCGGTCCGGTGGTCAGGGATTTGTTCTTGTTCCTGGTGGTTCTCCTTTTTCCCGGTCAAGTCAGCTGTCTCTACTGGGATATCTCTAAGTTTTCAGTTCGATTCTAGCCGGTACCTACGACATTTACCCCGCGGAAACACCTCATCCAGGGGCTGTCGGCGGAAATAGTTAGCCCTGGTTGAAACGTGTTCATGAGGGTCGTGTGGTGTTGGTGGGAAAGCGGGAAGGAAGGCCAGCGCTGTCGGATAAGTGGGCGTGTCCGGCAAACCCGGCCGCCGAATGTCGTGGGCTCCGCGCAGGGCTGCAATCTGGCTGCAAACCGGAGCGGGCACGATGGCGGCAACCGGTACGTCAGGAGGCGACGATGGCAAACACTCCCGTAATTGAGAAGTTCCTGCAGGCGATCGAGACCGCGGCGATCCCCGGCTGCGACGTGTGGAGCGCGGACGCGACGCTTGACGCGACGGTGCCTAACTGGCGGCTGCACGCCGCCGGCGCCGACGCGATCCGCGCCGAGTACGCACGCTGGTTCGCCGACCCCGGCCACTTCGACGAGTTGCGCCGTTATAGCGTCGATGGCGGGGAGGCCGAAGTGGTCGAGTACACGCTCAGCTGGTCGGAAAACGGCGTGCCGCACGCGGCGCACCACCTGCATTTGCTGACGGTGCGCGATGACCGCATCGTCGCCGACACGGTCTTCTGCGGCGGGCGCTGGCCGGCCGGACTGCTGGCCGAAATGGAGGCCGCCGGTGCCTGAGCCGCCCGTGCGCCGGTACGGTGACGTGGACCCGCTAACCGAGCTGCTCGCGGGCGCGACCGAGCGGAGGGAACTGGCCGAGGTCCCCGGCAAGTCAGGGGCCACCCTGGAGCGGGTGGTGATCGGCGGCCAGGATTACGTGCTCAAGCACCTCGACCTGGCCGATGACTGGACCATGCGGGCCTCGGGCTGCCTGCGCGGCGCACCGCTGGTGCTATGGGAACGCGGCATCCTGGCCCGCTTGCCGGACTGCTTCAACCAGCCGATCGTGGGCGCGGTTCCGGAGCGGGGCGGCTGCGCGTTGCTGATGCACGACGTCACGCCATGGCTGGTCCCCGCCACCGATGAGCCGATCACGCCGGCCCAGCATGCCCGGTTCCTGCGGCACATGGCCGCCCTGCACGCGGAATTCTGGGCCTGCGGGAGCGAGTTCGACGTCGTCCCCGCCATGCACCGCTACCTGGAACTTTCTCCGTGGATGGCCGCGGCGGAGGCCGCCGCGGGCTCGCCGCACCTGGTGCCGCGGCTGGTTGCGAAGGGCTGGCCGCTGCTGGCCGACGTCGCTCCCGCCGCGGCCGCGGTGGTGACCCCGCTCGCCCGCGACCCGGGTCCGCTGGTGGAGGCGCTGGCCGCGACCCCGCAGACGTTCGTGCACAGCAACTGGAAGCTGGACAACCTCGGCACCGACGACGCGGAGCGGACGGTCCTGCTCGACTGGGAACAGCCGGGACGCGGGGCGCCGCTCAGCGACCTGGCCTGGTATCTCGCAATCAACTGCCGCCGCCTGCCGCAGTCGAAGGAGGCCTCGATCACGGCCTACCGGGAGGCGCTCGAGGCCTGCGGCATCGACACCGGACCCTGGTGGGACCGCCAGCTGGCCCTGTGCCTGCTGGGCGCCATGGTCCAGTTCGGCTGGGAAAAGGCACTGGGTGGTTACGACGAGGAACTCGCATGGTGGGAGACGAACTCGGTACGCGCCGCGGCCCTGCTGAGTTGAACGCTGCTGAGCTGACCGCGGGGGTGCGCGCGGGTTACGACGCCGCGGCGGACGACTGGGCCGAAGGGCCCGGGCTGATGTATGCGCAACTGGCCCGCGTGCTGGTGGCGGCCGCGCCGGTGCCGCTGGCCGGCCGCCTGGTGCTCGACCTGGGGGCGGGCGCCGGCGTGGCCGGGCGGGCCGCGCTGGCCGCGGGGGCCCGCCAGGTGGTGGCGGTCGACCTTTCCGAGGGCATGCTGCGGCGCGTCGGCGGAGGGCGCCCGGTCGCGGCCGACGCGGTCGCGCTGCCGTTCCGCGACGGCAGCTTCGACCTGGTGGTGGCGGCGTTCTGCCTCAACCACCTGGGCAGCCTCGCCGCTGGCCTGGCCGAGGCCCGGCGGGTCGGCGCGGCGATCGCCGCCAGCATGTTCGCGCAGGGCTGGACCCATCCGGCCAAGGATGTGGTGGATGATGCCGTCCGCTCGTTCGGCTACCGGCCGCCGGCCTGGCACACGGCCCTTCAGCCCGGATCGCGGGCCAGCGACCTGAAGGTGGTCGCACGGTGCGCGGCCGCGGCGGGGTTCACCCGCGTGCAGACGCACACCGCGGCCGTCCCGACCGGGCTCGCGACCCCTGCCGAGCTGGTGTCGTGGCGGCTGGGCATGGCGCACCTCGCCCCGTTCATGCGCTCGCTGGACGCGCCGGGCCGGGCCGCGGTGCGGCGGGCGGCCGAACAAGCCGTGGCGGCCGCGGCCGGCCCTACGATGCCGCTGGTCGTCTCCATGGTGGTGCTCACCGCCAGCTGAGAAAGGCACAGCTGAGGTGGGCCGCGGGGGAGGTGGGCGCAGC
>JBKQQQ010000761.1:0-15118 GCA_052144275.1 Streptosporangiaceae bacterium | reverse complement strand
GGATCTCCGGCAGCTCGCCCTCCGGGCCGTCCGCCAGCCGCGCCTTGGCCACGGCGGCGAACCTGTCCACCCGAGCCTCGACCTCGGCTTGGCTGGTGATGCCGTCGGCGTACAGGACGGCAGGGACCAGGGCGGGAAAGTCACGCCAGATTTCGCCGGAATGCCGAAAGTGCATCAGCCCTTCCCTTCCCGGAAGCCGAACGCCAGGCCCGCGGCGACGACCGCGATGCCGGCCCAGACCAGCGGCCTGGGTGCCGCGCCGCCGAGCAGGACCCCGGTGGCCGCCGCGGCGACCGGGGCGATGCCGGTGAGCAGGCCGGCCCGGCTGGCCCCCAGCCGCCGGACACTGGAATACCACAAGACGAAGGCCGCCGCCGTGACCGCCACGGCGAGGTAGCCGACGGCGAGCCAGTCCGGCCGGCTCAGCCGCGTCACCGCGGCCGGTCCTTCCCGCGCCACTGCCAGCACGGCGAACATCGCCGTGGCGAGCCAGGTCGCGTGCACCGACACCCCCCACGGGCCGTGCCGGCCGAGAAGCGGTATGGCCAGCAGGGTGAACGCGGCTTCGCAGCCGAAGACCACGGCGGCCCAGGCCACGCCGATGGCATCGGTGCGGCCGAGCCCCTGCACCAGGCCGGCGCCGCAGGTAACCACCAGGGCGGCGGCCACCAGGGACGAGCGCGGCCGGGATCCCTCGAGCAGCGGCCCGATCACCGCGAGCAGCGCGGGGACGCAGGCCACGGCCACGCCGAGGACGGCGGGTTCGGCGTGCCTGGACCCCTCCACCAGCGCCAGGTTGAACACCACCAGGCCGGTCACGGCGATACCGCAGAGCCACAGCCACTCCGCGCCGCGCGGCCTGCTCAGGCGACGGCCGGTAAGGCGGGCGAGCACGACGAGGATCAGGCAGGCCCCGCCGTACCGCACCGCCTCGGCGGTGAAGACCGGCGCCCCGGCGAGCACCGAGGAGACCGCGACGCTGCCGCCCACGCAGACCATGGCCGTGGCCCCGGCGGCCACGCCGAGCGTGGCGGCCCGGCGTGGCGTGGCGGCCCGGCGTGGCGCAGCAGGGGGCACCGCGGACGACGGACCCGGCGGCGCGGGGCGCGGGGCGCGGAGCGTCGGGAACGGCGGGAACGGCGGGAGCGTTGGGGACGGCGGGAGCGTGAAGACCAGGCACGACGCTACGGTATGAGTGCGATGGTCCAGTGAACAGGGCCAACAAAGTGACTTTATGATGGACCAATGACGGTCACGGGCGGCGGAGCGGACTTCCTGCAGCTGAGCCCGGCGGCGGCGCCGGTGCGGGGGCTGACTGGCTGGCTGGCCGACGCCATCCGGACCGCCATCATCGACGGTCGGCTGCAGGCCGGGGCGCCGTTGCCCGCGACCCGGCTGCTGGCCGGCGACTTGGGTGTCTCGCGGGGCGTGATCGTCGAGGCCTACCAGCGGCTCGCCGACGAGGGACTGGTCAGCGCCCGCCCAGGGGCCGGGACACGGGTCCTCGGGGTCTCCCGGCCGGCGCCGGGGCGCTGGCCCGCGGAGGTCCGGCCCGAGCCGGCCCTGCCCGAGTCGGCGGGGCAGCCTGGTCCCGCGCTGCTGCCACACCGCTGGCGGGCACGGGCGGAGATCGACCTGTCCCCCGGCGTGCCTGACCTGTCCGGGTTTCCGCGCACGGCCTGGCTGCGCGCGGAAAGGCTGGTGCTCGAGCAGGCCAGCGTGGCCGACCTCGGTTACGGGGACCCTCGCGGCAGCCAGTGGCTGCGGACGGAGCTTGCGGGCTGGCTCGCGCGCACCCGCGGGCTGCGCGCCGATCCGGACGACATCATCGTCGTCACCGGGGTGGCCCAGGCCCTCGCCCTGCTGGCGCAGGTGCTGCGGGACCTGGGCGAGATCGCGGTCGAGGACCCGGGCTCGCGCGGAGCCCGCGAGGAGCTGGCCTACTGGGGACTGCGCCCGGTGCCGGTCCCGGTGGACGAGCACGGGTTGCGGGTCGATGCCCTAGGCGGCCTGCGCGCGGTGCTCCTCACGCCCGCGCACCAGTTCCCCACCGGAGTCGTGCTGGCCCCGCGGCGCCGCCGTGACCTGCTGGACTGGGCCGCCGGGGCCGATGCCCTGATCATCGAGGACGACTACGACGCCGAGTACCGGTACGACCGGGCGCCGGTCCCGGCGCTGCAGGCCTCGGCGCCTGGCCTGGTCGCCTACGCCGGCAGCACGTCCAAGACGCTGGCCCCCGGCATGCGCCTGGGCTGGCTGATCCCGCCCGGCCGGCTGCACGCCGACCTGGTCGAGGCCAAGCACGCCAGCGACCTGGGCAGCCCCGCGCTGCCGCAGCTCGTGCTGGCCCGGCTGATCGCGAGCGGCGAGCTCGAGCAGCACATCCGGCTGGTCCGCAAGCGGCAGCGGAGCCGGCGCGACGCCCTGCTCCGGGCGCTGCGCGAGTACCTGCCCGCGGCCCGCGTCCAGGGCATCGCGGCCGGACTCCACCTGCTCATCACGTTTCCCGGACGGGCCGGCCCGGACACGGAGCTGGCGGAAGCGATCCTGCGGGCCGGGGTGCTCGTTCAGCCGCTGTCCTGGCACCGTCAGCGGCCAGGGATACCGGGCATCGTTCTGGGCTACGCCGCGCACCCCCCCGACCAGCTGCGCGAGGCCGCGCGACGGATCGCGCAGGTCCTCAGCGGGTAGGGCCGGCCTGGCCCGGGCCCGGCGCGGCCTTCGCCCGCTTGACATCGGCGCGCCGGTGCCGCCGGGCCACGGCCCGCAGTTGGCTGATGCGGGCCGGTAGCCGCCGCACGGTTCGTCGCATCGCGCGGTTGCGGGCCCGGTCCTCGCTTAGGCCCGGACATGCCGGGTGATCCGGCACTAGACTTGGACTATTCGTTGTCTTGAACTATTCGTGTTTATGACGATAGGTTTGGGCTATGACCGCATCCCAGACTCCGACCACCGCCGAGGAACTGCGCGGTGCCGGCCTGCGGGTGACGGCCGCCCGCGTCGCCCTGCTCGAGACCGTCCGGGACGGTGACCACCTCGGCGTCGAGGCGATCGCCTCCGGGGTGCGCGATCGCATCGGTCATGTCTCCCTTCAAGCCGTTTATGACGCCCTCCACGCGCTCACCGGGGCGGGACTCATACGCCGCATCGAACCGGCCGGCAGCGCGGCCCGGTTCGAGGGACGCGTCAGCGACAACCACCACCACGTCGTGTGCCGGTCGTGCGGTGTGGTCGCTGACGTCGACTGCGCGGTCGGCGAGGCGCCCTGCCTGACCGCGTCCGACGACCACGGCTTCTCGATCGGCGAGGCCGAGGTCGTCTACTGGGGCCTGTGCCCCGCCTGTTCCACCGCCGGCAGTTCCTGAGCACCGTGATCCGCCCAGTCAGGAAGGATTCCCATGTCTGAGAACCATGATCCAGTAGTCGTCGAAGACGCGACCCCGGAGAGCGGGGGATGTCCGGTCGCGCCTGGCCTCACGCACCCCACTCAAGGTGACGCCAACCAGGACTGGTGGCCGAACCGGCTCAACCTGAAGATCCTGGCCAAGAACCCCGCCGTGGCCGACCCCATGGGCGAGGAGTTCAACTACGCCGAGGAATTCAAGAGCCTCGACCTGATCGCCGTCGTCAGGGATCCCCGTGCCCTGATGACCGATTCACAGACCTGGTGGCCAGCGGACTTCGGCCACTACGGACCGTTGTTCGTTCGCATGGCCTGGCACAGTGCCGGCACGTACCGCGTCAGCGACGGCCGCGGCGGCGCAGGGACCGGCAATCAGCGCTTCGCGCCGGTGAACAGCTGGCCGGATAACGTCAATCTTGACAAGGCGCGGCGGCTCCTGTGGCCGATCAAACAGAAGTATGGGCGGAAGATCTCGTGGGCCGACCTGATGATCCTGACGGGCAACATCGCACTGGTATCGATGGGATTCAAGACCTTCGGCTTCGCCGGCGGGCGTGAGGACATCTGGGAACCGGAAGAAGACATTTACTGGGGCGCGGAGAAGAAGTGGTTGGACGACAAGCGCTACTCCGGGGACCGGAATCTCGAGAATCCGCTCGCTGCTGTGCAAATGGGCCTGATCTACGTCAATCCGGAACGTCCGAACGGCAACCCGGATCCCATCGCCGCGGCGCGGGACATCCGCGAGACCTTCGCTCGCATGGCGATGAACGATGAAGAAACGGTGGCGCTCATCGCTGGCGACGCCGCATTGGTGGTGTCGATTTCAAATTTCTCTGCCACATCCTAACTGTTGATCGAGGCGCTCGAAGAAGTTTAGATAATCGTCGCATCACCATGATTTAAATGGTTCTTATTATGAATGCTAGGTCTGCGCTACGATCTATTGCTAGAGGTTCCGCTGCACCGAACATTTCACAAATCCCTGTCAGAAGCGGTACCCTCGCCAACAATCCGCGTCATCATCGGCGGCGAGGAAAATGGATCAAGAATTGCCCGATTCGGCGCTCAGCATCACCCTTCGCACGGGCGAGTGGCTGCTATGGAACGGCCAGCCCCATCGCTTTGAGTCACTCGAAGGCGAGCGTGCGCGCATACGGGAACCGAGTTCGCAGCGAATCTATGAGGTAAGCGTCGCTGAGCTAAGAGGCCTTCCCTCGCTTGCTCTCGAGGAACTCGACAGCCGACTTAATAGGCAGCGAGAGTCGAGTTCCGAACAATGGTCCACCGCCGAACGGCGTGAGGATGTGATTCGCACCGTCATGAGTGGATATGGACCGTGGGCGGCGCGAATTAGCGCGGCCGCACACACGCTCAAGGTATCGACGCGTACAGTGCATCGGCTTGTTGCCCGCTATCGAGTGACCGCTCAGACAACAAGCCTCCTACACCGCCCGTCTGGCCCCCGCGATGTCCACCGACGACTCGGAGCCGAGCGTGAACGGCTTGTGAACATCGCAATCGAAAAGCGGTATCTCGTCCGTCCGAGGACTCCTATGGAGGAAACCTACAGGGAAGTCCTTCGGCACTGCCGACAGAAGAATCTACCGCCTCCAGCGCGCGGCAGCGTTATCCGCCGGATCCGCGCGCTCGATGCGCGGCTCGTCGCCCGCCGTCGCCTGGGGTCGAAGGCGGCTCAAGCTGTAGCACTCTCTACGCCGGGTACTTTGGAGGCCGCGCAGGCGCTTGAGCTGGTGCAAATCGACCACACACTCGCCGACGTGATGATCGTTGACTCCAAGCACCGCCGGTCAATTGGTCGACCTTGGCTCACTCTCGCGATCGACGTAGCGACGCGCTGCATGCTGGGATTTCACGTAGGTCTTGAGGCACCGAGCGCACTGGCCGTGGCTCTGTGCATCGAGCACGGAGTATTGCCGAAGAACAATTCGAGCGGTAATCGCGAGGTCGGTTGGGAAGCCTTTGGTCTGCCGCGAAGCATTCACGTCGATAACGGTGCGGAGTTCCATAGCGAAGCGCTGCGCCGGGGTTGCAGCGAATACGGCATCGAGTTGATACACCGACCCCCGGCAAGGCCCCGGTTTGGTGCTCATGTCGAGCGGCTCATTGGCACGATGATGGGTCGAGTTCACCTACTACCCGGAAGTACGGACAGCTCCCCAACAAAGCGCGCCGGTTACCAAGCGGAGAGTGAAGCGAAGCTCACGCTTTCCGAATTCGCCGAATGGCTCTGGCTTGAGATCGCAGGCCCTTACCATCACAACGTGCACCGCATGCTGGGTACCACCCCTGCGGCTGCGTGGAAGGAGAGCCTCGCGAGCGGTGTGATTCCCCGGCTTCCCGCCAACCCGGCGCGCTTCATCATCGGCTTTCTGCCCGTGACACGCCGCCGGCTCCAGAGGAATGGGCTTTTCTTTGAGCGGATTCGCTATTGGGCAGATGTTCTTCCCGCGATCGCTCAGCCGCGGGAGGCCCTCATCGTGCGCTACGATCCGCGCAATCTCGCGCAGCTTTACGTGCTTGACTCGCATCACCGTTACCATGCGATCCCCTACGCCGATATTCGACGACCGCCGATTTCGCTGGCGGAATTGCGCCATGCGCACTCGATTCTTCGCAAGCAAGCGAAGGCGAGTATCAATGAGGAGCAGCTCTTTGCCGTTCACGAGCGTCAAGTCGAAATTCTGAAGAAAGCAATCCGCGCTACCAAAGCGGCGAGGCGCCGAAGTGAACCCCGTAAGCAAAGCGCCGCCGCGGTCCCACTTTCGGTAAGTGCAATCGATTTCACCAAGGATCCCACTCCCCTGCCGAGTGAGATCTGGGAGTCATCGCCATGACACTGGACCTATCGCATCTTGCACGGCCGGCGAAGGAGCAAGCCTTCCTGGACACCAAGTCGCGCATCAAGCTGGTGCAGACTGCCCGATGGGTCGGCTTCGAGCGCGCCCAGTTGGCAGTCGACGAGCTCGAGCGACGCTATCACTATCCAAGCTGCGCACGCATGCCCTGTTTACTCCTCTATGGTGACAGCGGGATGGGCAAGACGATGGTTGTGGAGAAAATAGAGCGTCTACATCCGAGCTCCTATGATGAACGCCGAGGGATTACCCTGCGACCGGTCCTTACACTACAGATGCCGCCGAGCCCCGACGAGCGCCGGTTCTATACGCGACTTCTTGAAGTGCTGGGTGCACCCTATTCGGTCCGCGACCAGATCGGCTCCCTGGAGAACCGTGCGCTGAATCTTCTTGAGAAGATTGCGACCAAGCTCCTGGTCGTCGACGAGGTCCATCATTTGCTGGCGGGTAGCCACCGGGAGCAGCGGCGGGCGCTCAACTTGCTCAAATTTCTGACGAACGCGTTGAAAATCGTCGTGGTCGCGGTCGGCACCTCGGACGCCTTCCATTCGCTCCAGACCGATGCCCAAGTCGCCAGCCGATTTGACCCCTTAATGATTCCCCGTTGGACGGCCTCGGATACCTTTCGATCCTTTGTGGTCGCGTACGGCAAGCTCTTGCCATTGCGAAAGGCCTCACCTTTCGGGGAAGCAGCGATGATCCAAGCTCTCCTTCAGCACAGTGACGGCGTGACCGGGCGAGTCACCTGGCTTCTCGGGCGCGCCGCCGAGGGAGCGATCGAGGACGGAAGGGAGTGCATCGATGAGACTGACATTCGCCGGGTCAGCGAGCGTATGCGGGTGGTCGCAGCGTAGCCATGCCTCGACCATGGCCTGTCTGCCCACGTCCACAGAGCGATGAGTCGCTGGCGTCCTGGTTCGAACGGGTCGGGCACGAATATCGAATGAGTCCCGCAGTACTGCTCTCGACCATCGAGGGCACAGGGCCTCTGCCCCTCCACAAGAACTCGCGATATACGCTAGATCCTTTGCTCGAGCCGAATGTGATCGAGGCGCTATCGACACTCGCTCAGCTACCGGACGACGCACGGCGCAATCTCTGGCCTGCAAGGACGCACTGGGAGCTCGCGGACTGTGCTTTTCGTGTGTACTGCCCGCGTTGCTGTCTTGAGGATCTCAAGGTAGGTCGCACACCCTACGGGCGCCGCCCGTGGCAGCAGTCCTGGTATACGATTTGCCGTGATCACGGCGTCCCGCTCGTAGTGCGAAGACTCGGATCGCGCGAGGCTGAAGCTTATCGGTCTCGCGACATGCTTAAGTATAAAGCCAGCGAGTTGGCTGCAGATCGCTATCGGGGATTGAAAGTCACACGCGAGCCGAGTCTTCGAGTCGCCGTTCTCGGGAGCCTTCTCGAAATAGAGCGGACGGTCTCTAATGCGCTCGTTGGCATCCAGCCGAATCGCCTTCTCTGGGGCGCACTCGAAGCGCGAGAGTTCTTGCAGGTGCTGAGCGACGTGACAATTTGGGCATTGACCCACTTCGAGCCTGTTCGCGCCTGGTCCCTGGCCGAGGATCTCACAGCAGCCGAGGAACAAGAGGGCTATGGTCTTATCGGTCGGGTGCGACGGATGTCGGCCGCCGATTATGCTGTTGGGCAATTCGTACGTACCTTGAGCGACATTGCGCATCCAAAGGTCAGGGGCAGTGCTCTCTGGGTGGCTCACGCCCTCATGTCGGCAAGCCATCGTGGCGCGACCGACCGCATCGGCGGCCCACGGCAGCAAGACCGTCAGGAGGCCCGTATTCTCCCCTCCTCCCCTTCCGCCCGCACCTGGCTCGCGGAACGTCAACGATGCTGGCCCGAGGCTTACCGACGTGAGTGGTGGATCGACCTAAGCTGATATTTAGAGAAGCGGTTATATCAAGAGGAAACTTCATTATGAATTGGCAAACGTTCATTCAGATCACCCCCGGCGTGCGCGGCGGCAAGCCGACGCTTGTCGGGACCCGTATCACGCCGACCGATATCCTTGAGTACCTCGCCGGCGGGATGAGCGAGGATGAAATCCTTAAGGATTTCCCGAGCCTCACGCGCGACCATATTCGCGCCGTCTTGGCCTACGCGGCCGAGCGTGAGCGTCGCTACGTGATCACAGCGTGAAGTTGCTCTTCGATGAGAATTTAAGCCCTCGACTCGTGAGCGTGCGTATTCCGGCGAAGTTGACCGGCCGTTCCGCCGGAACGTGACCGACGATTCCGCCGAGTCTGCGCTGTAGTTGGTTTCTACTCGGATCGGTCACGTTCAGTCAAGATTGTTGGAAGAGACGCGGTCTGCCGCGTCAGCGGCAGAAGCTCCGGACAGACGGACCGACTGACGCATGAGCTACGGCTGTGCCGCGGCTTTCGCCTTGGCGACGAGCTTGGTGGCTTCCCGCTCGCGCATCGATTCCTTTGCGGCGAGGTGGATCCGATGCGCCCGGTGGATCAACCGATCCAAGATCGCATCGGCAAGAGTCGGATCGCCGATGTAGTCGTGCCAGTCGTTGACCGGTAATTGACTAGTCACGATGCAGGCACGGCTTCCGGCCCGGTCATCGAGGAGTTCGAGCAGATCGTTACGCTCGCGCGGCCCGATGGGCGCGATCGCAAAATCATCGATGATCAACACGCTGATCTTGGCGATCGCGGCGAGTCGCTTGGGGAAGCTACCGTCGGCATGGCAGAGGTTAAACTCCTCGAACAGGCGCGGCGCGCGAACGTATAACACGCTTAAGCCCTGTCGGCAGGCCTGGTGCCCCAGTGCACAGGCGAGGTAGGTCTTGCCGCTGCCGGTGGCACCATGGATCAACACGCTTTGGTTCGAGCGGATCCACTCACAGGAGGTGAGGCTCGCGAGCTGCGAGCGGTCGAGACCGGTGCGCGATCGATAGTCGAGGTCCTCGATCACGGCGTCGCGGTATTTGAGGGTGGCGAGCTGCAGGAGGCGCGTCATCCGCCGGTTGTCCCGAGTAATTTCTTCGCGCTCGAGCAACAGCGCGAGTCGTTCCTCGAACGCCAGGCCCTGGGCGGCATTGGTCGTCGTCTGTTCTGCGAGGGCAAGCGCCATGCCGTGCAGCTTCAGTCGGTTCAGTGTATCGAGCGTGGGTTGGATAAGCATGAGTCATCGTCTCCTTCATCGGTGGTTGTCGGTTCGGTACTGGTCGTTGAGTCACGGAAGTAATCGGCTCCGCGCACGTTCCCGTGCGTACGCGAGGCCGTGGCAGCCGCCGTGTCGGCCGCGGGAAAGAGGTCCGGATGCTGATCGAGCTTGGCCTTGAGGATCGCGATGATGCGTTTGCGATGCGGGGCGCCGATGGCGAGCGCGCGGCGGCACGCCGCTTCCGGGCGATCCTCGCCGTAGTCTTTGGCCAGATTCAGAAGCCCGAGGCACGCCCGATATCCCTGCTCGGGATGGGGGCGGTTCTCCAGCTGCCACTGGACCACGGCGCGCGTGCCGGCGCCGATGTTTTGTCCCCAGTTTAAGAGCCGTCCCGGCGTCCATTTCATGTGTTTGCGATGCGCACTTGGCATGTGCTCGGGCAGCGTCGTATGCCGACCCTTTTGGTAGCTGCGTACGTGGGCGGCGACGCGGCGGCCCTTGTAGAAGCACTCGGCGCTCGTGTCGGTGAGGCGCACCATGACGTGCTCGCCGACTAGCGTGTGTGGCACGCTGTAGTAATGGCGGTCCCCTTCGGCGTGATAATCGATGCCGACTTTCGCCTTGGACCACTCGGCGTATTCGTACCGAGTCGGCGGCAGCGGCTTCATCGCCGGCCGGTCGATCGACTCGAACGCCGTGATGCGGCTGCCAGGCAGCTTCTTGAACGGCCGGTGATTGAGGTCCGTCAGCAGCTCCGCGATCGCGAGGTTCAGCTCCCGCAGCGAGAAGAACTGACGGTTGCGAAGACGCGCGAGGATCCATCGCTGCACCACCAGCACGCTCATCTCAACGGATGCTTTGGAGTCAAGCGCGCATTGCATATGGTGACGAGCATGGCGCACAAGTTTTCACCGTCACCCATCCGTTCCATCCGCTGCGAGGGCAGACATTCGATCTGCTCGCAGTGCGTAACAACTGGGGCGGAGACCGCGTGTCCTATGCAGGGCCCGAAGGCCGGCTGCGCACGCTGCCCGTCGAGTGGACTGATGTTCTCGAGCCCGATCTCGTAGTCACGGTGGGCGCCGGTCGCGCCCTCTTTCGGACCGATCAGCTGCGGGAGCTACGCAAGCTCTTGGATGAGTGCCCGCGGCAGAGGGAGGTACCGTCATGTTAGGCAAATTACGTACCATATGTCTTGATAAATATATCCACGTCGCGCTGGATGCGAGCCTTATCTCCTGTCGTGTAGCGGGTTTAATGCCTATCATTATGGGTATATTCGTAACTTATCTGCCCAGATATCTTGTTTATTTACCTTATATAGAACATAATTACAAAGACACCAGACGGACCGTCCGTCTGAGGAAGCAGGATGGCATCAGGGTCACGTCAGCGAACGCGCCGTCATCAGGCCTTGCAGGCACAGGGGGCGGCTCACCCGCATCCACAGGCCGTCACCGACCCCCTCTTTCGCGACAGCGCGTTCTTCGACCCGAACGATCTGGTGCAGGTCAAGTACGAGATGCTACGCAGCGTCGAGAAGGACGGGCGCGCGGTGGTGGAAGCGACAGAGACCTTTGGGCTTTCCCGGCCGGTCTACTACGTGACGCGAGATCTGTTCAGTCGGGAGGGACTGCCCGGCCTTCTGCCTCGCAAGCGCGGACCGAAGGGAGCGCACAAGCTCACCGACGAAGCTCTCGCGATCCTGGCTCAAGCGGTGCGCGAGTCCGAGCAAATGCCCGGCGGCGAGCGCTTGGCGGCACTCTTAGTGGAGCGCTGCGGTATCCGCGCGCACCCGCGCAGCATCCTTCGCCGTCTACTTCCCTACCTGAAGCGGCAGGAAAAAAAACTGCCATAAACATCGAAGCAGGCTCGTCAGATGTCGCACCGTACACCGCACATTACGAACTGCTTCGCTCACAAGTCATGGGGGCGCGACAAGGCGATGCGCCACGGCCAGAGACGGCTGCGCAGCCGCGTGGTGTCGGTCTGGCTTTGATACTGCGCGAAGGCATGCCGGGGTGGATCAATGCGATCGATGCCGTGATCCGCGCATCGCGGACCGAGCGGACCATGGGCACGGGGCAACCATCGGCGCCAGAGCGTCCCGCAGCGCGCAGCGTCAGCTCGCCCTGGCTGTCGGGTGTGCAACGCCATGACGTCACGACTCTGCTGGCCAGTCTGGTTCTATCGACTCATCGTCCAGAATGCTCTTCACAGAAGGAGGGATATCGATGTCAATGATCAGCGAGGCTCATCAAAAAATCACGGCGGCGCATCTCTCGCGCCTCGCGTATCTGTACGTGCGCCAGTCGACGCTGCGGCAGGTCTTCGAGAACACCGAGAGTACACAGCGCCAATATGCTCTACGCGATCGTGCCGCGGCGCTCGGCTGGCCGCTGGACCGTATCGTTGTAATCGACAGCGACCTCGGGCAATCCGGCGCCAGTGGGGCGGACCGCGAGGGTTTCCAGCGCCTTGTGAGCGAAGTCGGTCTCGGTCGTGTCGGGATCGTGCTCGGTCTTGAGGTATCTCGCTTGGCGCGCAACTCCACCGACTGGCATCGCCTGCTCGAGCTGTGCGCGCTCTCGGATACTCTCATCCTGGACGAGGACGGGTTGTATGACCCGGCGCACTTCAACGACCGACTGCTCCTGGGCTTAAAGGGCACCATGAGCGAGGCAGAACTGCATGTGCTCAAGGCGCGCCTGCGCGGCGGTATCATCAGCCGTGCCCGCCGCGGCGAACTCAAGCAGATGGTCCCGGTCGGCCTCGTCCATGATGTCCAAGACCGCGTCATCCTGGACCCAGACGCCCAGGTGCAGGCGGCAGTGCGGCTGTTCTTCGACACCTTCAGACGAACGGGTTCCTGCCTGGCCGTGGTCAAGGAGTTCTACGCGAAGGAGCTGCTCTTCCCGCGCCGCTTAAGAAGCGGAGCGCACAAGGGCGAACTCGTGTGGGCGGAGCTCCTGCACTGTCGTGCACGACAGATCATCCACAACCCGCGCTATGCCGGAGCTTTCGTCTTCGGTCGTACCAAGCATCGCCGTCTGCCGAGCGGGAAGTACTCCTCCCGGCAAGTTCCGACCGAGGAGTGGATCCTGATACGCGATATGCACCCTGGTTACATCACCTGGGAAGAGTACGTGTCGAACCTCAAGCGAGTAAAGGGCAACGCACTCGCCTGGAGTACGGATCGACACCGGGGTCCTGCCCGCGAGGGCACGGCCCTGTTGCAGGGCCTCGTGATCTGCGGCGCTTGCGGCGAGCGCATGTCGGTACGTTATCACTTGCATCACAATGCGGAGATACCGACCTACTGGTGCGGCCGTCGCCCATTGCACCGAGGCGAGATCGGACTGTGTCAAACGATACACGGCGGTGCCCTCGACGCAGCCATCGGCGATATCATCATCGAGGCGATGACCCCGCTTGCGATCGAAGTGGCACTGAGTGTGCAGCAGGAACTGGCGAGCCGTCACGAGGAAGCCGACCGGCTGCGCCGACAGCACGTGGAACGAGCGAAGTACGAAGCGGAACTCGCGCAGCGTCGCTTCCTCAAGGTCGATCCCGACAACCGCCTCGTCGCCGATGCGCTGGAGGCGGACTGGAACGCAAAGCTGCGCGCACTGGCTGGGGCACAGGAGGCGTATGAGAAGGCTGCTGCCGCCGATGTGGGCGCCGTGAATGATGCCGAGCGTGCAGAGTTGATGACCCTTGCGACCGACTTCCCGCGCCTCTGGCGCGATCCGCGCACGCAGATGAAGGACAAGAAGCGCATGCTGCGCCTGCTGATCGAGGACGTCACGCTCACCAAGGGCGACGCCGTGCACATGGACATCCGCTTCGTCGGCGGAGCGACTCGTTCGCTCGATCTGCCGCTGCCGAAGTCCTGCGTCGTGTTGCGCACGACCGATGCCGCCGTCGTCGAGGAGATCGACACTCTCATCGATACCTACACGGATAAGGAGATCGCCGATCTCCTCAACGAGCGGGGCGTGCGTACTGTAGTGACAACCCCGTGGACCGCTGCACGCATCGGGCGGCTTCGCCATATCTATCACCTCACGGATCGGCGTACGCGTCTACTCGCGCAGGGTCTACTTACCCCGGAGGACGTGGCGGTTCGATACGATGTGGTGGTCTCCACGGTGCACCTGTGGCGTCGGCGGGGCCTCCTGCGTGCACATCCGATCAACGATCGCGGCGACGTCCTCTACGAGATCCCGCCGGAGGACGTACCGGCGAAGTTCGCCCACAAGCGTGACTATCAGTTCAATCTCGCAACTTCAACATCACATAACTGACGAGGTGCAGTATGAGTCTGAGCCCTTATCCTTGGCGTGGTAGGGGCGCGCCGGTAGGATCGCGGCGCCATAGTGGCTCGCGCAGTCCTGGTAGGTGGAGGTCGCCTCCGGCTCGTAGCGACAAGCCTTGCGGATGGCCGCTTTCAGATTGTCCGGGATCCACAGACTCGGGACCGACCCGAAGAACTCCAGCATCCGGATCGTCGAGCCGATCCAGTCCGGCAGCGTCTGCGTCCAGGTCGCCTCGGCGTAAGCGTATTTCGACGCTCCCAGCGTCGCCACGAAGATCTCGGCGGTGAGGATCTCGCCGCTCTTCGCATCGATCACCGCGACGGTGTCACCGCTGTAGTCGATGAACACCTTCTCCCCGGCCCGGTGCACCTGGCGCATCGAGCGGGCAAGCTTGCTGCGGTATTCGTGATAATGCAGGCAGAACTGGCTGTACCGATACGCGCTCTGCCCGTGCGCCTTCTCGTATTCCTCCCACAGCAGCTGCAGGGTGACGCCCTTGCGCTTGAGCTCTTGATGGACCACGGCATAGTCCGGCTGCGCATAGCGGTCGGGTGGCGCGGGCTTCCGGTACATCAGCCCCTCAAGGCCGGCTTCATCCAGGTCCGCCGGCAACGGCCACGCCAGGCCCTGCTGCAACGCCCGCTGCACGGCGTTGGTCACCGCACCCTTCGACATCCCGGTCGCCGCGGCGATCTTCTCGTGACTGAGTTTCGCCTCGAATTTGAGGCGCAGAACCTCTTTGATCTTGCGCATGGCACTCCGTTTGGCTGGCATCGACGCTCCCCGAGGTAAAAATCGGGCAGCTTAGCCAGGAAAATGTAAGTTCCAGCGCAAACTCGGCTTCATTCCGGACGAACGTGACCGGCCATTCCGGGATCGTGACCGAGGATTCCGGCCAAAGCCGAAAATCGGTCACCTTCAATCAGAATCGGCGGTCACGTTCGGTCGGAACGACCGGTCACGTTCAAACGGAATCAGCGGTCAACATCGTCCGGAATACGCATGAGCGTTCTCTCCGCTCACTGGCCAGAGTCCGCTCACGTGGAATCAATCAATATGCGCGGAGCAACGGACGAGGCCATCTGGTCCTTCGCCCGCGATCACGGGTTCACGCTCGTATCTAAGGATGACGATTTTCGTAGTCTCGCTCTGGTGCGTGGAGCACCGCCAAAGGTGGTATGGCTGCAGATCGGAAATGCGCCGACGTCGAAAGTCGCTGATCTGCTACGCGCCAACATTCTCGTGCTGGAGGTATTCTCGAACGAGCCAGCCGAAGCTCTCATTAGCCTGCGAGGGTAAGAAAGGCTCACGCCGACCCTGGGAGGTTTGAGATCACAAACCGTGATCTCAAACTTGTCCATGCCGACCGCCCCAATGCC
>JBKQQQ010000760.1:0-6141 GCA_052144275.1 Streptosporangiaceae bacterium | reverse complement strand
GCCACTGCACCAGCGCGGCGACGAGGGCGTCTTGCGCGAGGTCCTCGGCCAGGCCGACGTCGCGGACCGTGCGGGCGAGCCCGGCGATGAGCCGTGCCGACTCGATCCGCCAGACCGCCTCGACGGTCCGCCGCGCCGCCTCGCTTCCCAACGACGCCTACTGGGTCCGCTGCGGTGCGGACTGCCCGCGCAGCCGGCTCTCGGCGTCGATGATCTCCTGCGGCATCTGCCCCTCGAAGCCGGCCGCCTCCGCGATGCGCCGCAGCTCCGCGGTCGTGCCCTTGAACGGCGCCCGCTTCAGCCACTCCACGGCCTCATCCATGGACGAGACCTGCCAGATCCAGAAGCCGCCGACGAGTTCCCTCGCCTCCGCGAACGGCCCGTCGATGACCCGGCTGCCGCCGTCATCGCCGAACTCCAGGCGCCTGCCCTGCGACGACGGCGTAAGGCCCTCGCCGGCCAGCATGATCCCGGCCTTGAGCAGTTCCTCGTTGTACCTGCCCATCGCCGCGAACTCTTCCTCGTGCCCGGCGTACTCGCCCTTCTCGCTGTCTTCGGTGGCCTTGACCAGCACCATTACACGCATCTGGGTCTCCTTTGCTCCCCGGCCGGACGTTCCGGCTCACCAGTACGTCGAGCGGCACGGACCAAAATCGACAGGGGTCCTGAAGTTCTTTCTATCGCATCACGCCGTTCCGCAACGTGGCGCTCACGTGCCCGGCCACGACCAAGGCCGATGCCGGCACGCACACTTCGGCGTCCGGCGCGGCCGCGGACGGACTGACCGGCTGGCGGGTTTCCGAGTCCGGGATACGCGAGACCGCGGGCTTCCAGCCATCGAGCCGCGCGGCGGGCCGACGCCCGGGACAGCCACGCGTCCTGCACCACCTCGGCGACTTCGCCGTAGACCAACCGTCTACGTCGGTAAATCCTTGCAGGACGGGCCTACATAGGCCAGGCGGTGCAGGCCTTCATCGACGGCAGCTGAGTTGATGGATGCCAAGCCACCTCAACGTACCTCATCGCAGCATGTGAGGACGTTCTTTGGCACGGGCGCACGCATAATAATTCGGGCAGTCGGCCGTGTGCCGCGCGAACCTGGATAGCGGTGCTACAGGCAACGCTACGGCCGATCTGTACCGCACTGGTTCCCAACCGAACGAGAATCCCGTAACCAACATGAAATTACCGCCACGCACATGTCACAAGTTGATCACATCTAGTGACGCCTAGCATCCTGGCCTGACATGGTAATTTCAAGGATCAACAGCTGAAGATCGCCGAAGTATCGCTAGTGATGTAGCGAGACCAGCTGGACGAGCGATAATTAAGTGAATAGTGATTCGCGGGGGGAGCATGGATTGGGTTGGGATACTGGACTGGGGGAATCTCCGGCATCCCTGCACGGAGGACTTGCTAGATCTTGGTGCCTGCGGCAGTTAACGGTCCGCGCTTGGCATCGTAGGCACGTGACCGTCCTTTTTGGGAACTTGGGAGGGACCCGATGACCGTCTTTCTTGCTATTCTCGCTGTCCTAGTGCCCGCGTCGGTGACGCTGTTTGGATATTGGTTCAAACAGCAAGCGGACAAGAGACTCGCCCAAGAGCGCGACCAGGCGAATGCACGCCTGCGCCAAGAGCAGGAAGAGTCGCAAAAGCGACTTGATCAGGAGCAGGCGCAGGAAAATGACAGGTTGAGGCTCGATGCGGCAATGCGGGCGGCCGCTTTGTTCGGTCCTTCCGGCGATATCAAGGGGAACGCAGCAAGGTCCGCATCCGGCTTGCTAGCGCTCACGCGGCTTGGTTTCGCTGAACTCGCCGTAGCCCTGCTAGTTGACCTTTGGCACCCGCAAGCTTATCCTGCGCCATCGACTGAAGAGCCGGCCGCAGATTCTTCTAGTGTCTCGACGGAGACAGCCATCCAGGTGATTAACACAGCACTCGAGACATGCGAAGCGGACGCGCAACTAATGGCTGCAGAATTGCTGTGTCGGAATGCATGCACGCTCGACATCAATAATTCCCTTCACTGGCCAAGTTCAGTTAATAGTGCATGGATCCCAGGGCTTCCCGTCACGGCCAAGCTGCTTATTGTAGACGCTCTAATTCATATGGCCCTCGCTAGCCCGGAGACTGGAAACTCTCTTCGTGAGCTTGCCGTGCGCCTCTATGCCGTCTCTAAAGGAGATCCAGAACCGCGGGTGAAAGGCTGCATAGGTGCCCTCATGACAGCGATCATGCCAGCCGTTCGGAGGCTAAACTACAAGGATTTCATGAAGGGCCCCGGACATGGTCTTGTGACTCTGGACGATATGGAGGAGGCGGCGCGCAAGGCTAGCCGCCACCCAGATGGATATTTTGAAGCGATAACCGAAGACAGAAGCGAGAGGCTAAGGAAATGGTCGGAGGCCTGTCTCGGGCTATCCTTTTCTGCAGGGATGCTGGCACCAGCTGGCTGTACTGTCAGAGCGACGCAAAATGACATGAATGGGAGCAGCTAGGCACGGCGTCTAGTTACATCTTGCCGATCTGCACGAATATACGGTCGCGGCATCCTCTATTCGGCATGGGTGCGCATCCGGTTCTGTAGAAGCCTATGCCTGCGCTGACCGCAGCGAGCGCGTGTCCTGAAGGAACGGGCATTGCGCGGGCATTGAAGCGTCGCGCCCGGGCCACCCGCTGGTACTCACGTCCGGCCTCAGCCGGACTCGATCGCCCGCTTGAGCTCGCCCGCCCGGGCGTTCACGAGCATTCCCCGCACCAGGTCCACCAGCGGGCCGCGGATCACAAGGCTGAGCACGCGGCCCAGGTCAACCTCCAGCGAGTAGGTCGCCCGCGTCCGGTTCCCGCCAAGGTCCTCCAGCTCCCAGCGGCCGTCAACCGACTTGAGCTCGCCCTTCTCCTGCCTCCAGGCCAGGGTGGCGGGACCGTCGTAGGTGAAGCGGACGGTGGACTTGATCGTCCGGACCCTGGCGTCGGATTCGGTCTGGCACACGATCGCGTGCCCGTCGTCATCGCGCTCGAGGGCGTGCACCGCCTTCAGCCCGCCCTGCCACTGCGGCGCCCGCTCCACGTCCGCCACCAGCGCCCACACCTGTTCGAGCGGGGCGCCGACCTCCGCAGTCGAGCTGCCGGTCAGCATCGCCATCGCCGTCCTCCTGTCTGCTCGCGTGAGGGATCCCGCGTACCCTCGCACAGATGACACGGGTTGCGGTAGCCGGTCACGCCGGATGGGCGGACTTCATCTCGTCGAGCTTGCTGGAGGCCTCCGCCGGCCGCAGACCGAGAAGGTTGCTGATGCAGCACCCTGCAGCGGGACAGCTTCATCATGCCGAACCTGACGCGCTGTCCGCGGCATGAGCACCGTAACGCGGCGTGTGTCAAGTCGGGCGGGTGCTCCGCCGTCTCCTCGTGCTCTGCCTAGCTTTCAAGCGGGTTGTTCCCGACAGCGTGAATCGAGCTCGGTGAGGAGACGGACGGGGCTGCCCATGCTCATGCGCGAGGTGGGTTCCTCGAGGGGCGTCCGGGCTCGCCCCGCCCGGGTCTTTGATGGCCGCGGCTGGGGTGCCGCTGGCTGGTGGTCAGAACGCTCAGGTGGCGTGGTTCATGCGGCCTGCTGCAGCGGCCTGCCTCCGGCCGCGATGGCGGGATCCCAGGTCACCCGCTGAGTGACGACGACGTGGATCCAGCGCAGCAGCGCGGCCGCGCAGGCGGTGCGGGCCTGCTGGCGGGCCAGCCGGTTGTCGTGGCGGGTGGTGAGGTAGGTGAACCGGGCGGCCATGACCGGGTTGTTCGGAAGCGCCGCCCAGACCGCCCGCCAGGCGGCCAGCCGCAGGCCGGGCCGGCCGCGTCCGGAGATGGAGGTCTTGCCCTGGTGCTCGCCGGAGGCGTTGTCTCGCGGGCACAGCCCGGCGTGCTTGACCAGCGATCTCGGTGAGGCGAAGCGGGCCGGGTCGCCGGTCTCGGCGAGGATCGCGGCGGCGCCTGCGGGGGTGAGCCCGGCAATCGTGGTGACCAGCGCGGTCAGGCCGAGGTCATCCAGGACCGCGACCATCCGGGCCTCGGCATCAGCCAGCCGGGCGCGGGTGTCCCGCCAGTCGCCCAGCGCCAGGTGCGCGCGCTCCAGCGCGCCCGGGCGGTGCGCCATCACCCCGGCCGGGTCACGCAGCGCGGCGAACACAGCCCGCACGATCCGCAGGCACGGGCGGACCGCGCCCCACCGGGGCAGCTCGCGGCGGACCGCGCCTTCAAACCGGACCGCGCCAAGACGCAGGACGCGGCCCAGGTCGCCGGCGCAGCGGTCCAGCACGACGGCCAGCGCCGCGCACCAGGTCGCTGACCGGAACGGGCTGCCCGACGCGCCCAGGACCGCGGGCCACGCGCATTCCAGCAGGTCCCGGATCTGGTTGACCTGCGCAGTGGCATCGGTGGTCAGCTGGCGGCGGCGAGCTCCCAGGTGACGCAGCCGCGACTGCACCGCGTCGGCGCGCTCGGGCTCGTAACAGCGCAGCTCGCTGGCCAGCCGCGCGATCAGCACCGCGTCCTTGGGATCGGACTTGTCCCGGGTCAGGTCCTCGCCCTCGCGGGACCGGTAGACCAGCAGCGGCTGAACGCACACCAGCGCCAGCCCGCGTCCGGCGGCGAGCTGGTCCAGCACCCGCCACCGGTGCCCGGTCGGCTCGCACGCCACCGTCACCGACGCGAAACCCGCCGCGGACGCCTGCGCGACCGCCCAGTCCAGCAGATCACCCAGCTCCCACGCCCGGGCACTGACCCGCCGCCGGGCGATCACCCGCGAATCGTGATCCGTCACCACCGCGGCCTGCTTATCGTCAGCCAGGTCGATCCCCACGATCGCATGGTCAAAGGGCAGCAGCTGCCGAAGCCGCGCCAGCCGCGCGTTCCGGTTGCGATCTCCCCGGGACAAGCCACTACGGTCATTCATGGACGTCCTCCTTGATGCGCTGGGATACCGAACCCGACAACCGCATCAGGAGGACGTCTCCACATCCAGTACCGACGCGCATAAGGAGTTACTAGCGCGCAGTTCCGCGCACGGCCGCAATGTATAAATATGCAGGCTGGGCAGCCGGTCGCCAGTGCAGCCGGAGCCTGCTCAACGACTACCGGCGAGGCGAAGGCTTCACCCAGCCGCGCGGGCCGCGCTGTGGGCGTCGCCGCTCAGACCGGTGACGACCCGGATCGCCATCGAACCGAGCATACGCTGCATGCCGGGCCCCACATGGTGAACGCCGACCGCCTGGATCTCGTTATCCCGCAGGAACCGTGCCACCCGGGCATGATGAGCACCCTCGGTCCCCTGATCGTGGAGAGTTCCCCAGGCGACCGTGAACTCCTGCCAGTCGCGGACCTCGCCGCCGGCCACCTCGGCGACCGCGACGCGGTCGGCTCGCCCCCAGCGCGGGTCAACCTGGCCATCGGCAGTGACCGGTACGCATACTTTCATCTCGGCAGGCCTCCTCGCCGGCGCTGGGCCCTCGCCAGGCATTGCGCCTTTACCCCCGGTACTGATCAAACCAGGTACTACAGCATGCTCTGCGCCTCACTCTCGACCGCGCGGCCTACCTGCGGTAATAAGAACGTCCTTGCAGGAACGCCGGAGTAGGGCTCGCACTGTCGGCGGCAGAATAGTGAGTTCTCAACGTAGGCGGCGATGAATAAAAATGCAGCCTAACCCGGCTGTCCGTCGGACTGTAGCCGGGGACCGCTGCGCAGCCAACGACGTCCTGAGCTCGTGATAACCGCGCACGGAGCCGCCGTTATCTGGAGCCCGAATCTGGGTGTCTTCGCTGTAAGCGCCGCGGGTGTGCATTTTCGTGCGTGGTGGACGCGTTACCTGGACAGTGTCTTCGCCGCACGCCTGGCACACATCCCCTTGTCGCTGCTGTTTTTAGAACTAAACGGCTACTGCATGGACGCTGTTCAGCTACATGTCAATGCCGCAGACGTCCTGGTCAGGCGCGGCATGGACAGTGGCGGCTCCAGATAACCGCCGCGGTGGTGCTGACCGCGTACGGGAATGTGCCGCCCGAGCGGGCCGCGCACGTGATGGCCATGCTGCTGGGGGTTCCGGTCTCGCCGGGCTGGGTGGATAAGGCCAGTGCCCGGCTGGCGGCGCAGC
>JBKQQQ010000759.1:0-17540 GCA_052144275.1 Streptosporangiaceae bacterium | reverse complement strand
TTCTCGTCGCCCGCGGCCGCCGGGAGCGGCTCGGGAACCGACGAGGTCAACGTCTGGATCGTCGGCGATGACGAGGAGGTCATCGTCATCGATCCGGGCACCGATACGGCAGGCGTGCTCGACGTGGTGGGCGACCGCGAGGTGCTCGCGGTCATCTGCACGCACGGCCACGCCGACCACGTCACCACCGCGATAGAGCTGGCCGAACGGGACGAGGCGCCGGTGGCGCTGCATCCGAAGGACCGGATGCTGTGGCGGGAGGCTCATCCCGGCGACGTCGCCGACATCGAGATGGAGGACGGCGGGCTCTTCGAGGTCGCCGACGTCCAGCTCGAGGTCATCCACGCACCAGGCCACACCGACGGCTCGGTGTGCCTGTACTGCGCGGACCTGGGCGTGGTGTTCACCGGGCACGCCCTGGTGGCCGACGGGCCGGTCCCGCTCGACGGCGAGTTCCCCGACTTCGCCGGGCAGCTGACCGCGATCGGGGAGAACCTGCTGACCCTGCCCTCGGACACCCGCGTGCTACCCGGCCACGGGCCGGAGATCACGATCGCGGCGGCCGAGAAGAAGTTCGACGCCTGGGTCTCCGCCGGACCGGTCGTCACCTCCAGCTCAGGCGACTAGGTCCCGATGGAGCAGCTGGGCTTCGAGGGGATGCCCCGCAGGCTGTACCCGTGCACGCCGACCCGGCTCTCCGCCTGGCTGGACTGCCCGCGCCGGTACCGGATGAGTTACCTGGACCGGCCGCCGCCGCCGAAGGGCCCGCCGTGGGCGCACAACAGCCTCGGCGCCAGCATCCACAACGCCCTGGCCGGCTGGTGGCGGCTGCCGCTGGTGCGGCGCACCGTCGCGGCCGCCGGCACCCTGGTGGACCGCGGCTGGATCAACGAGGGTTTCGCCGACGAGACCCAGTCGGTACGGCAGCGCGAGCGCGCCATCGCCATGGTGGAGGGCTACGTCGCCGGGCTCGATCCGGCCGACGAGCCGCTCGGCGTGGAGCGGACCGTGGCGACCCGCACGGACAAGATCGCGGTCTCCGGCCGGATCGACCGCCTCGACGCCCGGCCAGTAGAGGCAGGGTCAGTAGAGGCGGGGCTAACTGGACCCGAAACCGAACTCGTGGTCGTGGACTACAAGACCGGCCGGCACCCGCTGACCGCGGACGACGCGCGCAGCTCGATGGCCCTGGCGCTGTACGCACTGGCCGCCGGGCGGGCGCTGCGCCGGGCATGTCACCGGGTGGAGCTGCACCACCTGCCGACCGGCGAGGTCCTCGCCTGGTCGCACACCGATGAATCGCTGGCCAGGCACCTGGGCCGCGCGGAGGATATCGCCGAGGAGTGCGCGGCGGCCGACGAGCGGATGCGCGACGGCCTGCCCGCCGACGCCTACGACGAGGTGTTCCCGCCGCGCCCCGGCCCGTCCTGCGGCTGGTGCGACTACCGGCGGCACTGCCCGGAGGGCACGGCCGCCGCGTCCCCCCGCCGCCCCTGGGACGGCCTTTCCGCCGACTGAGCCGCCGGCTTAACCTGGGGGTGTGACCGACTATGTTCCCCCGCTTCGTGACATCAGGTTCGTTCTCGAGCAGCTTGCCGACCTTCACGGCTTGTCCAAGCTCGAGGCCTACGAGCACGCCGATCCCGGTACCGTGTTCGGGGTGATCGAGGAGAGCGGCCGGTTCATGGCCGACGTGGTGGGCCCGCTCAACCGGTCCGGCGACGCCGTCGGCAGCACCCTTGACGGCGATGGCAAGGTCACTACCCCGCCCGGATTCAGCGAGGCGTACCGGCGGTACGTTGACGCCGGCTGGGGGGCGGTGCCCTTCCCCCCCGAGTTCGGCGGCGGCGGGTTCCCGTGGCTGGTCACGGTGGTGATGCAGGAGATGCTGGCCTCGGCCAGCCTGGGGTTCTCCACGTGCCCGGTGCTGACCCAGGGCGCCATCGATATGCTGACCCAGCACGGCAGCCCCGGGCAGCAGGCCACCTTCCTGGAAAAGATGGTGAGCGGCGAGTGGACCGGCACCATGAACCTGACCGAGCCCGAAGCCGGTTCCGACCTCGGGGCGGTGCGCACCAAGGCGGTGCCGGCCGGCGACGGCACGTGGCGCATCACCGGCCAGAAGACCTTCATCACCTTCGGCGAGCACGACCTGGCCGGCAACATCATCCATCTGGTCCTGGCCAGGGTTCCCGGCGCGCCCCCGGGTACCAAGGGCATCTCGTGCTTCATCGTCCCCAAGTACCTGGTCAATGAGGACGGGTCGCTGGGTGCCCGCAACGACCTGCGCTGCGTGTCGATCGAGCACAAGCTCGGGATTCGCGCGAGCCCGACGTGCGTCATGTCGTTCGGAGATACCGGCGGGGCGGCCGGCTATCTGATCGGCGAGGCCAACCAGGGCATGCGCTACATGTTCACCATGATGAACACGGCCCGGCTCTCGGTCGGCGTCCAGGGTCTGGCCATTGCCGAGCGTGCCTACCAGGACGCCCTGCGTTACGCCCAGGAACGCAAGCAGGGCCGGGCCGCCGGCGCCCCGGCGGGTGAGCCGTCGCCCATCGTCGAGCACCCTGACGTGCGGCGCATGCTGCTGACCATGAAGGCCTACATCGAGGCCATGCGCGCCATGCTCTACACCACCGCGGTGTCGATTGACCTCGCCCTGCACCACCACGACCGGGCCGAGCGGGAGGCCCGGCGAGAACTGGTCGACCTGCTGACACCCATCTCCAAGGCGTGGTGCACAGACCTTGGCGTCGACCTGACCTCGATCGGCCTGCAGGTCCACGGCGGCATGGGCTACGTCGAGAAGACCGGCGTGGCCCAGTATCTGCGTGACAGCCGCATCGCCCCGATTTACGAGGGCACCAACGGCATCCAGGCCATCGACCTGGTCACCCGCAAGGTGCCGATGCGCGGCGGAGCAGTGGTAGCAGACCTTCTCGCCCAGATGGAGGCGCTCGGCCCGGAGCTGGCCGCCGCCGGCCCGGAGCTGGCCGGGGTGCGGTCGGCGCTGGCCAACGGGGTGAGCGCGCTGCGGGAAGCGACCGACTGGATCATGTCCCGCGGCCTGGCCGAGCCCGCCGACGCCCTGGCCGGGGCGACGCCGTACCTACGGCTGTCCGGCCTGGTCATCGGCGGCTGGCTGCTGGCCCGGTCGGCGCTTGCCGCGTCCCGGCTGCTGCGCGACGCAGACGGCTCCGACGCGGTTTTCCTCCGGGAGAAGATCGGCACCGCCCGTTTCTACACCGAGCAGCTGCTCCCCCAGGCCGCCAGCCTGCTCCCCGCGATCACCGCTGGCGCCGGACCGCTCTTCCAGATCGATCTCACCAGGGCGGATACGACGACACCGCCGCCCGCCAGCTAGGCAGGGAACCCAATTCCCGTGACCCACGGCAGATCCACGCAGTGGCTCATGATTTCTATAGAGGCTTTGCCGCCAGGCCCAGCAGGACCGGGGCCCAAGGTCCTCCGTCTTGCCGGCTAGCGGCCCTGGCTGGCGCTTATGGGGTTGGCGTGGCGGCGTGCCGCGCCCATGCGATCTGGGCCAGCGTCGCCTCGGCGGCATCCCAGAACTGCGTCAGCGCACCCGCCGTCGTGGCGGGCGCCTCGACGGCGGGGGAGTGCACGGCCGCGGGGATGCACAGGCGGCAGGCGCCGAGCCGCCTGGCCATGTTCTCCTGCGCGGCCGGGGACCAGGCGTTGTCGTTCTCGCCGTAGATGACCAGCATCGGGATCTGATCGAGCCGCGCCAGCTCGGCCGTCCGGTCCGCCGCGGTGAGCATGTGCCTGGCCATCAGGACCAGCCCGTACGGGTCGTTGCTCAGCATCCGCCGGCCCAGGAACGCGACGATATGGCCGGGGACTCCGGCCGCGACGGCCTGCGGCTCCAGGTAGGTCCGCCAGAGCTCGGAGATCCCGGCCCGGAGCTCAGCCGGATCCGGCGCGCCCTCGTCGCCCTGCCTATTCCCGGGCCTATTCCCGGGCCCACTCCTGGGCCCATTCCCGCGCCCACCCCCGGCGCCGAGGGCGGCGAGCATCGCTCGCAGTTCCTTCGCCCGCGGCCCGGTCAGCGCGGCCGGGCCGGAGCTCATCAGCGTGAACGAGGCGATCTCGGCACGGTCCGGGGCGAGGACGGCCTCGCGGCCGGCCAGCCCGCCGTAGGAATGCCCGACCAGGTGCCTCGTGCCGGTCGCGTGCATGATCGCGGCGATGTCCGCGCCGAGGGCCGCCGCGGAATAGCCGCCCGGGTCATCGGCGCCTAGCGTCTCGAACTGGCCGCGCATGTCGATCGCGACCACCTGGCGGCTGCCGTCGGCCAGCAGGTCCAAGATGGGCAGGAAGTCTTCCTTGCTGCCGGTGTAACCGGGGACGAGCAGGGCGGCCTCCCGCTCGCACACCCCGGACGCCGGAACCGCCTCTAGGGCCGCAAACGCGCCCCGGGTGGTGTGGATCGTGGTTCGCCGTACCCCGTCGGGCAGATCGAGGAAGAGTGGTGTGCTCACAGTGGCGAACCTTACCTGGCGACGTTGAACAAAACCTCTGCGTCAGCTCCGCGAAAAAACTGAGCTCGCGGCGGAAACCCTGATCAGGAGGCCTTACGTCGGGTTTCTTCCGGCCGGTTTTCTTCCCGCCCGAGTTCACGGCCGCCCCTGGTCCGGCGCCGCCGCCGGGCCCTGTCGCCGGCCGGCTGGACGGCCGCGTCGCCCGCGTCCTTCCGCGCCTGGCCGGCGCCGCCGCGCCCGGTGCTAGCGTGCCCGGTGCTGCCCCGCCCGCTGCTCGCGTGCCCGGCACTGGCCCGTCCGGCACCCGAACGCCCGGCACCCGAACGCCCGGCACCAGCGCGCTCGGCACCAGCGCGCTCGGAACCGCGACCCCCTCGCCGGGGCGAGCGGATCCGGCCGGTTTCGCCGATGTCCTCGATGGCCTCGGCCTCGAGCCCGACCCGGTCCCGCATGGCGCGGGGGAGCGTTCCGGTGGCCTCGCGCGGGATGTCGAGCTGGGTGTAAAGGTGCTCCGAGGTGGAGTAAGTCTCCTCGGGTTCGGGCTTACCCAGGTCCAGCGCGTCGTTGATGAGCTTCCAGCGGTGCATGTCCCGCCAGTCGACGAACGTGACCGCGACGCCGGTCCGGCCGGCCCGGCCGGTCCGGCCGATGCGGTGCACGTAGGTCTTCTCGTCGTCAGGGCATTCGTAGTTCACCACATGGGTGACGTCGTCCACGTCGAGCCCGCGGGCGGCGACCTCGGTGGCGGTGAGCACGTCCACCTTGCCGCTGCGGAACGCGCGCAGCGCGCGCTCCCGCTGGCCCTGGCCCAGGTCGCCGTGGACGGTGGCCACCGCGAATCCCCGAGTGGCCAGCGCACCCGCGACCTGGTCGGCGGCCCGCTTGGTCTGGCAGAACACCATCGTCAGGCCCCGGTTCCTGGCTTGCAGCACCCGCGCCAGCACCTCGATCTTGTCCATCTGGTGCGCCCGGAACACGTGCTGCTGCGTGCTGGGGGCGGGCGCCGGCTCGTCATGGCCCTCGGCCCGGATGTGGGTCGGGCGCCGCATGTGGCGGCGGGCGAGCGTGACGACATCCCCGGGCATGGTCGCGGAGAACAGCATGGTCTGCCGCTGTTCGGGGGTGAGCTTGACGATCCGCTCCACGTCGGGCAGGAACCCGAGGTCGAGCATCTTGTCCGCCTCGTCGAGCACCAGGGCGCGTACCGCGCTCAGGTCGAGGTGGCGGCGCTCGGCGAGGTCGAGGAGCCGGCCGGGGGTGCCGACGACGATGTCGACGCCCTTCACCAGCGCGTCGATTTGCGGTTCGTAGGCCCGGCCGCCGTAGACAGTGAGCACGCGCGCGTGCATGTTGACTGCGGCGGTGCGCAGGTCGTCGGCGACCTGGATCGCCAGTTCCCTGGTGGGCACGACCACTAGCGCCTTGGGCAGGCCGGCCGGGCCGTCTCCGATCAGCTGCAGCAGCGGGATACCGAACGCGAGGGTCTTCCCGGTGCCGGTCCTGGCCTGCCCGATGATGTCCTGCCCGCGCAGCGCCAGCGGCAAGGCGAGGGCCTGAATGGGAAACGTCGTGAAGATGCCCGCGGCCTCCAGGCCCGAGCAGATCTCTTCGCTAATACCGAGATCGCGGAACGGGACGGCCTGCACGGCACCATCAGCCGGGCCGCTCGCCGGGTCGGCGGCATCACGTCCGGGCTCGGTGCCCGGCAGGGCCGTCACGGACCCGGGTGACGGGGCCGGCGGTTGTGCCTCGTCCCCGCTAAAAGTTTGAGTTGTCAGGGGTTCCATCCTTCATCGTGGCCCTCCCCAGCGGTTCCGGGACTGGGCCCGTCGTGTACGGTGGCCGCCTGCGGTGACCCGCCGCGGTGCGAGCTGCAACCTTGTGGCTGACGTCGCGACGCCTACCAGCGCGGCGACGGCCAGGGAGCCCGCTACCATCGTTCGGGGCACTGCCGTTTACTCGGGATTCCCCCCCGATACACCGGGCAGAGCGCCCGGCGTAAACAGCAGCCAATATGAACAACACGACTTTTGGTTACGTCATTCCATTTGACCAGTCGATACGAGTGTACCAGGAGTAGGTTCCGCCCACTCGGCAGGCCTGCCAGAGAAATAAGAAACACCCGGCGCGCCGGCACCAGGTCAGACGATGTTGCCGAAACCGACCCGGCGGGCTTCGGGAACGCCGAATTCGACGTAGGCGATTTTGTCCGCGGGCACCAGGATCTTGCCGCCCTTGCTCACCGCGAGGGCGAAGACGGAATGCTCGCCACCGGCCAGTACGCGGGTCAGCTGCTGCTCAATTTCGTCCGCCGGAGTGTCCGTCTCCACGACCAGTTCGCGCGGCACGGACTGAATTCCGATCTTGACTTCCACGATGCTCCCTGCTCAGTGTTCGCTGCGGGGCCAGCCGCTGATGCCGCGCCAGGCCAGCCTCGCCACCAGCTGCTCGGCGGCTTCGCGCGGGATGTGATCCCGCGTGCCGAGCCAGTACCTCGCCGTGATCTGGGCCATGCCGACCATGCCCACGCTCAGCAGGTGCGCCTCGTCGTCGGAAAGCCCGGCGTCTTCCCGCACCGCCTGGCTGACCATCTCGGCGCACTCGCGCGTGCCGCGGTCGAGCCGGTCGCGCACGGCCGTCTCGTTGCTCAGGTCCGACTCGAACACCAGCCGGTAGGCCTGGCCCTTGCCGCCCACGAACTCGAAGTAGGCACCAAAGGTGGCGGCCACCCGCTGCTTGGGATCGGGGTTCGAGCGGAGCGCATCGCGCACCGTGTCCACCAGGGTGTCCACGCTCTCGTCGAGAAGGGCCAGGTAGAGCTCAAGCTTGCCGGGGAAATGCTGGTAGAGCACGGGCTTGCTGACGCCCGCGCGTTCGGCGATCTCATCCATCGCGGCGGCGTGGTACCCCTGGGTTACGAACACCTCAAGCGCCGCGTCCAGTAGCTGCCGCCGTCGTTCATGCCGTGGCAGCCGGTTGCTGCGTGGCCTGGTATCGGACGTTGCAGTCAAAATTTGGTCTCCGGGTGTTACGCGCGGCCGCTTTGCCGCGTTCGTCCCATCCTAAGCTCCTCCTCAGCGGTAGTCGTCATCGTCGAAGCCGACGGCGCGTTCCTGTTCCGCCGCATCGGCCTCGTTGACGTCGAACGGGACTTCGTGCCGCGCTCCGGTCTCGGTCTCGTCCGCGATCACTTCCTGGTGCTGCTCGAGGGCGTCGTCCTCGGGCGTCTCCATGTCCAACTCGCTCAACGGTCCGGTCCCCTTTTCGTTCTGGTCGGCATGTATCGTGCGGCCCCCGGTTCCCGCCAGCTCTCGGAGCGCTGTCTCCAGTGCTTCCCCGTAGGTGGGGAAGGCATGCACTACGTCGGCGAGGACCGCCAAGGAAATCTTGGCCCTGATGGCGAGGGTAACCTCGCCCATCCAGCTGGCCGCGTCCGGCCCCACCGCGACCGCGCCGGCCAGCACCCCGGACTCGGCGTCGGCGTAGAGCTCCAGGCAGCCGAGGTCATCCTGGCCCAGGTGAGCCCGGGTGGTATCGCCCAGGTTAGCCCGGACCGTGATCAGCCCCGCGCCATCCTGCGGGCGCGCCGCGCTCTCGGCCGGCCGGGCCCCCGCCGGGACCTTCGTGATCCGCAGCATCTGCCGTGCCCCGTTGCCCGCCGCAGCGCCATCCTCGTCCGCGGCGACCTCGACCTCGTCCCGAATAGCCGGGGGGACGACTCCCACCGCGAAGACCGAAGGCGTGGTGAACACGCAGCGCGGAATCGCGCTGTAGTCGGCCTCGCGGTGCTGGCCGAGGATATTCGCCGCGACCACGCTGGCCTGGTAGCGGCTGGCGTGGGTGTGCGTGGTGCCGGTGACGTCGCCCGCGGCCCACACCCGGCTGGCCCCGCGAACCCCAAGATCCCCACGAATCCCGGTCACCTCGCACCTGGTAGTGGTGGGCAGCGCCATCCCCGGCGTGACCTCCAGGCCGAGCGTGTCGAGGCCCAGGCCGCCGAGCCGCGGACGCCGGCCGGAGGCGAGCAGCAGCCGGTCGGCGTCGATCCTGGTCCCGTCCTCCAGCGCGAGCGTCAGGCCGTCAGAGGTGCGTTCGGCCTTGGTGGCGCGGGAGCCGAGGTAGATCTCCGCGCCGGCCCGGCGCAGTGCCGCCGCGAGGATTTCCCCGGCGAACGCGGGTTCTCCCGGGAGCAGCGAGGGTTCCGCTTCCACCAGCGTCACCTGTGAGCCGAACGAGGCGTAGATCTGCGTGAGCTCGCATCCGGCGGGTCCGCCGCCGAGGACGATGAGCCGTCGGGGCAGGTCGGGCGAGCACAGGCTCTGTGCGGTGGTCCAGGCCGGAATGTCGGAAAGGCCCTCGATCGGCGGCGCGACCGGCTCGCATCCGGTCGCGATGACCAGGTCCGAGTAGGT
Source organism: Streptosporangiaceae bacterium (assembly GCA_052144275.1). Lineage (GTDB taxonomy): Bacteria > Actinomycetota > Actinomycetes > Streptosporangiales > Streptosporangiaceae > Palsa-504. The sequence continues at coordinate 8,623 of JBKQQQ010000759.1, read as the reverse complement.
CAGCGAGACTTTGCCCACACCAGGGCCTCCGCCCGGACCCCCACCCGGGCCCACACCCGGGTCCCCGCCTGGGCCTCCGTCCGGGGCCAGTGTCACCTCGACCGTTCCCGGGCCGGTGATCCGGCCGGTGCCGCGGATCACCGTCACGCCCGCGCGGGTCAGCCGCCGGGCCGGGGCCGAGTCGTCCAGGCCGCCGGTTACCTCGTCCCGCCGGGCCACCGCGTCTTCCCAGGTCTTGCCGCGGGCGGCGGAAAGCAGCAGCGAGTTGGACGGCAGGCAGGCCAGGTACGCGGACTCGCCCCCGATCAGTCCCGCCTCGACGAGCGCCACCGCTTCGCCGGCCGCCGCCACCTCGGTGGCGACGTGCACGCCGGCGGTGCCGCCGCCGAGCACGACCACATCGAAAGCGCCCATATCTCTCCGTCCCCCTCCGAACTTCGAGCCGCGGCCCGGCCTAGCCCAAGAATCCCAAGAATCCCCAAAAATCCCCAAGAATCCCAGAGAACCCCAAGGACCCCTAGGGACTAGTCCGGGCACCCTCATCATCGCAGTCGCAGCTAAGCTCGCTACCAGAGTTGGGCGAAATCCACCCGTGCCGGTCCGAAAAATAATCGAATGTATGCTCGATTTCGGGAATTATGACAACACCGGATGATCAGCGTCACGTCAACCGGGGTAGGTGAAGACCATGCGTAGCATATGGGCCGGTGCGATCTCCTTCGGCCTGGTCGTGATCCCGGTGAAGCTCTACGCCGCGACGGAGCAGCGTGACATCACCTTCCGCCAGGTTCACCGCAAGGACGGAGCCAGGATCCAGTTCCGCCGGGTCTGCACGCTCGACGGGGAGGAAGTCCCGTACTCCGATATCGCCAAGGGCTATGAGCTGCCGACCGGCGACATGGTGGTGCTGACCGACGAGGACCTGGCCGACCTGCCGCTGGTGACCGCCCACCGGATCGAGGTGCTGCACTTCGCGCCCGCCGCCCAGGTGGAGCCGATCTACGCGGCCAAGAGCTATTACCTCGAACCCGAGCAGGCCGGAACCCGGGCGTACGTGCTGTTCCGCGACGCGCTCGAGGCGTCGGGGAAGGTGGCGGTGGCCAAGGTCGCGCTGCGGCAGCGCGAGGCGCTGGCCGCGCTGCGGGTCAGGGAGGGGGTCATCACGCTCGAGACCCTGCTGTGGCCCGACGAGGTGCGCAATCCCGACTTCGCGTTCCTCGACGAGGACATCGAGGTCCGGTCGCAGGAGCTGAAGATGGCCGCGTCGCTCATCGACACGATGACCGAGGACTTCGAGCCCGACCAGTACCACGACGCCTACCGCGAGGCGCTCGAAGCGGTCGTCCAAGCCAAGGTCGAGGGCAACGACGTCGTCCGCCCGGCCGGCCTGGAGCTCCCGGAGACCAAGAAGCAGCCCGCCGACCTGACGGAGATCCTGCGGGCCAGCGTCGCGGCTGTCAAGACCGGGCGCGGCAAAACGGATGACGGCAAGGCGGACGGCGGCAAGGCTGGCGCGGACGCCAAGGAGGACGCGCCCGCCAAGACGACAAGGCGCCGCAAGGCCAGCGCATGAGCGAGCCCATCCCGCACTGGCCGGGGAAGCTGGTTTCCCTCGGCGATCATCAGGTCTTCGTGCGCAGCGTCCCCGGCCCTCCCGAGTCAGCCCCTCCAGAGCCAGCCCCTCCAGAGCCAGCACTGTGCGTGCACGGTCTTGAGGGCTCCTCGCGGAACTGGACCGACCTGATGGACCTGCTCCGGCCCGCTCTGGCCTGCGAGGCGCTTGACCTGCCCGGGTTCGGCGACTCACCGCCCCGCCCGGACGGCCGCTACTCGATCGCCGCCCTCGCGCAGACGGTCACCGCGCTGATCGAGAAGCAAAACCGCGGCCCGGTGCACCTGATGGGCAACTCCCTGGGCGGCGCGGTCTGCGTAAGGGTCGCCGCCACCCGGCCCGAACTGGTCCGGACGCTGACCCTGATCTCCCCGGCGCTGCCGGACCCGCGGCCCCGGATGGACCTGCTGCGCTTCCCCGTGATCAGCTTCCCGTGGATCGGGACGTGGCTATTCAGCAAACTCCGCCTCATCCCGCCCGAACGCCGCGTCGCCGACGTCATCGCCACCTGTTTCAGCGATCCCGGGTTGTTCGCGCGGGCGCGGTTCGCCGCCGAGGTCGCCGAACTGGCCCGCCGGGACTCCCTCGGCTACGCCGGGGCCGCGCTGGCGGGCAGCGCCCGGGCGCTCACCACCGAGGTGCTGCGCGCGGGCGGCAGGCCGGCCTGGCGGGACGCGGCCCGCATCATCGCGCCGTCACTGGTCATCTACGGCAGCCACGACCGCGTGGTCGATCCGCGGAACGCGGGCCGGGCTGCGCACGCGTTCAAGAACGGCAAGATCGTGGTGCTGCCGCGCACCGGCCACGTCGCGCAGATGGAGCGTCCTGGCCTGGTGGCGACCGAGATCGGTATGCTCCTAGCGGCCACCGGGCGTGGCCCCAGCCAGAGCAGGGACGCTGGCCGGGCACGGGAATTCCCGCTCGCTTCCGCCGGTTGACCGTGGCACGGGCGGGGGACGTAACACCTGGTCCGTTCGGTAGAAAAGTCTTTAAAAAAGCACACCTTCTGGAGAGCACAGTGTCGCTGCCGCCGCTGGTCGAGCCCGCCGCCGAGCTGACGGTCGATGAGGTCAGGCGCTACTCGCGCCACCTGATCATCCCGGACGTCGGGATGACCGGGCAGAAACGACTCAAGAACGCGAAGGTCCTGGTCGTGGGGGCCGGCGGCCTCGGCTCGCCCGCGCTGCTTTACCTGGCCGCGGCCGGCGTGGGCACGCTCGGCATCATCGACTTCGACGTGGTGGACGAGTCCAACCTGCAGCGCCAGGTCATCCACGGGCAGTCCGACGTGGGGCGGCCGAAGGCCGAGTCGGCCCGGGACAGCATCCGCGAGATCAACCTGTTCGTCAACGTCGTGGTGCACGAGGTCCGGCTGGACTCGGACAACGCCATGCAGATCTTCGCCGACTACGACCTGATCGTCGACGGCACCGACAACTTCGCCACCAGGTACCTGGTCAACGACGCGTGCGTGCTGCTCGGCAAGCCGTACGTGTGGGGGTCGATCTACCGCTTCGACGGGCAGGCCAGCGTGTTCTGGGCCGAATACGGCCCGTGCTACCGCTGCCTGTACCCCGAGCCGCCGCCGCCCGGGATGGTCCCGTCCTGCGCCGAGGGTGGCGTGCTCGGCGTGCTCTGCGCCTCCATCGGGTCCATCCAGGTGAACGAGGCCATCAAGGTCATCACCGGGATCGGCGAGCCGCTGGCCGGGCGGCTGATGATCTACGACGCGCTGGAGATGACCTACCGCACGGTCCGGGTGCGCAAGGACCCCGAGTGCGCGGTCTGCGGCAAGAACCCGACGGTCACCGAGCTGATCGACTACGAGGAGTTCTGCGGCGCGGTGTCCGAGGAGGCCGCCGAGGCGGCCGCGGGCTCGACGATCAGCGCGAAGGACCTGGCCGCCATGCTGGACGCCGGCGACGACATCTTCCTCGTCGACGTCCGCGAGCCGAACGAGTACGAGATCGTCTCCATCCCCGGCGCGACGCTCATCCCCAAGGGCGAGTTCGCGAGCGGAGCCGCCCTCGAGCGGCTGCCGCAGGATAAGCGGATCGTGCTGCACTGCAAGAGCGGTGCGCGTTCGGCGGACGCGCTGGCGATCGTCAAGAACGCCGGCTTCACCGACGCGGTGCATGTCGGCGGCGGCGTGCTGGCCTGGGTCAGCCAGGTCGACCCCTCGCTCCCGTCCTACTGAGGCCGGCTCGTGAAGGGGGCCCGATGAAGGGGGATCGCGTCGAGATCGTGATCGACTCCGGCGAGGGAACCCAGACCTATGAGGTGACGGCGACCCGGGCGGGCCGCCGCGTGGAGATCACCAACCGGCGCGGTGTCGTCGAAGTCAGCGAGGTGACCAGGACCGGGACCGCGGTCAGGACCGCGCGGTTCATGGCCAGCCGGGTGGTCGCCCTGGTCGAGCACCCGGCCGACACCTCCGGCGCCGGGTAGCCCCGGCTAGCATGCCCGGATGGAGCTTCTCCGTCCGGTGGTTCGGCCCTACCCGTGGGGATCGCGGACCGCGATCGCGGAACTGCAGGGGCGGCCCGTGCCGGCTCCGGGCCCGGAGGCCGAGCTGTGGATCGGCGCGCACCCGTCCGCGCCCTCAGGTACCAAACGAGCGGGCTCGACGCTGGACGCGGTCATCTCCAGCGATCCTGGGCGGGAGCTCGGGCCGGCTTGCGCGGAGCGTTTCGGTGGCCGGCTGCCGTTCCTGCTCAAGGTGCTGTCGGCCGCCCAGGCGCTGTCGATTCAGGTGCACCCCTCGCGCGCGCAGGCCGAGGCGGGTTTCCTGGCCGAGAACGAGCGCGGCCTGGCCCCGGGCGACCCGGGCCGGAACTACGTGGACGACTGGCCCAAACCCGAGCTCCTGTACGCCCTCACCCCGTTCGAGGTGGTGGCCGGCTTGCGCACCCCGGCCGACGCGGCGGGCATCCTGCGCGCCCTGGCCGTGGACCAGCTCCGGCCGCTGGCTTCTCGGCTTTCGGCCGCGACCAGCCCTGCGGCGATGGCGGACGCGCTCGCGGCCGTCCTGGAATGGCCAGAGCCGGCCGAACTCGTCGCCGCTGTGCTGGCCGCCTGCGCGCGCCTGGCCTCGTCCCGTCCTGGGGTCGGACCCTATGCGGACGCCTGCGCGGCGGTGGTGCGGGTCGCCGCGGATCACCCGGGCGATCTCGGGCTTGTCGCGCTGCTGCTGATGCGGCACGAGGTGCTCGAGCCCGGCCAGGCGGTGTTCATGCCGGCCGGCGGGCTGCACGCCTACCTGCGTGGCACCGGGATCGAGCTGCTCGCCAACTCCGACAACGTGGTCCGGGCCGGCCTCACGCGCAAGCACCTCGACGTGCCCGAGCTGCTTGCGCTCCTCGACCCGGCGGTCTCGGTGCCGGTGCTCTCGCCGCGTGTTCTCGCCGACGGGGTGACCTGGTTCGACACCCCGGCCCCGGAGTTCCGCCTCTACCTGGTCGAGCTCGGTGGGCCCCCGGTTACCCTCCCTGGCGCCGGGCCGCGGATCGTGCTGTGCCTCGAGGGTGCCTGCGTGCTGAGTGGCGGGTCCGGTGAGGCGCTTGAGCTAGGCCGCGGCGCCTCGTGCTTCATCTCCGCGGCAGACGCCCCGGTCGAGGCGGCGGGCTCCGCCCGCCTCGTGCTAGCCGCCCCCGGAGCCCCCTAGCCCTCGCGCCCCGGTTTGCCCTTGAGCTGTCCCAGGCGCTCGAGGGCTACTGCGGCGCGATCCTGGTGGCCAGCCACGACGTGCCGTTCCTGCGTTCGGTCGGGATTACCCGCTGGCTCCGTCTCGACCGCGACGCCGGCCTGACCGCGATCGACCCGCCGTGAGGGGTATCTGTCACCGGCCGGCGGGCTCGTATTGGCCGGCGTGCGGACTTGTATTGGCCGGCGCGCGCCGAGTCCGCTAGACTGCGTGAGCGCACCCGGCCACCGGGTTCGATGTCATTGGGGTATGGGGTAATTGGCAGCCCGACAGGTTCTGGCCCTGTTAGTCTAGGTTCGAGTCCTGGTACCCCAGCAGCTCGGCTGACGGCGCGGACGTGGTTCACGTCCGCGCTTGTTCATGCCGGGAGGGTTCCGGGAATCGTCCGCCCTGATCGCCGGTTGGCCTGACCGGTGGTGAGGCGGTAGTCTGTACCGCGCTGGCCACGCCAGCACTTCGGCTCGGGCAGGACGGCTGGATTCTGCCGGTGCCGCGCACGGCCCCGTCGTCTAGAGGCCTAGGACGTCGCCCTCTCAAGGCGGTAACGCCGGTTCGAATCCGGTCGGGGCTACCCAGTAAAGAGGCCAGGACAATGAAGATTGTCCTGGCCTCAGCCATTTCCCCGTTGTTAAGCACCTGGGTCGGCCGGAGAAGCCCCGGCCATCGAGGCGGCCGCGCGCATGCGGGCCGCCGCGCGCAGCGGCTGGGCGAAGAGTTCCGGGTTCTCCCGCGCGAGCCCGGAGTAGGCCGCGACGGCCTCCTCGGCGGCGGCGAGCGCCTCGGTCAGCTCGACCCGCGCGGCGACCCGGGTTCGCGCGTAGGCCAGCAGTACCCGGGCGAGCTCAGGCCCGAACGAGCCAGGATCCTCGCGCGCGAGCGGCCGGAGGATGTCCAGGGCCTCGGCGGTGAAGCCCACGGCATCGTCATGTTGCCCGGTCAGCGACAAGTCGATTCCCACGTTGCTCAGCGACGTGGCGAGATCGGCCGCATGAGCACGGGGCCTGGCCCGGGCCAGCCGTCGGCGGATCTCCACGGCCTGAAGGCCCGCCGCGATCCCCTCGCCGAGCCGCCCGGCGGCCGAGAGCCGGTTACCGAGGTTGTTGAGAGCCGAGGCCAGTTCGGCCTCGTGAGCAGGCATGTCGGCCGCGGCGAGCTCCCGGCGGACGGCTACCGCCTCCTCGGCCACCGCCAGGGCGTCCTGCTCCCGCCCGGCATCGGAGAGCGTCACGCCCAGATTGTCCAGGGCAGCGGCCAGGCGGTTCCAGGACGCGGTGCCGCCGCCCGCGGCCAGCTCCCTGTTGATGGCGACGGACTCGGCGGCGGCATGCACCGCCTCATCGCCCGCGCCCAGGCGGGTGAGGCCGATGGCGAGGCTGGTGAGCGCGTCCGCAAGGTCAGGCTCGAACGCTCCCTGCCGGGCGGCCAGGGCGCGGTAGCCGTCCGCCGCCTCGCGGTGCACGGCCACCGCTTCCCGGTGCCGCCCCATCGCGGACAGCTGGCTGCCCAGGTTGACCAGGTACGCCATCAGCTGCCCAGTGAAGGTCGCCGGATCGGCCTGGGCCAGCCGCCGCTGGATCGCCACCGCTTCGGTGGTGTGGCCGAGCGCGTCGCCGCGGTCGCCCAGGCGCCAGCGCACGATGCCCAGGTTCACCAGCGCGGCGGCGAGCGAAGGCTCGAACGCGCTGGCGTGCCCGGCGGCGAGCCGCCGGTAGACGTCGGCCGCCTCGGCGGCCGCCCCGGCCGCCTCGGCGTCCCGGCCGAGGCGATCGAGCTGGAGGCCCAGGTTGGAAAGCGACGTGGCCAGGTCCGGCAGGGCGGTCTCCGGGTCGGCCGTCGCCAGCTCGCGCTGGATTCCCACCGCCTCCGCGGTGGCCTCGGCCGCCTCGCCGTACCGTCCCAGCCCGGCGAGCCTGGCCCCGAGGCTGGCCAGGGACGTGGCCAGGTCACGCAGGACCGCATCCGGGCTGGACCCGGCGAGTTCGCGGAAGGCGCCGACCGCCTCGGCGCTCACGGCGGCGGCCTGCTCCAGGTCTCCCTCCTCGCCGAGCATGATGCCGAGGTTGGTCAGGGCGGCGGCGAACTCGTGGGCCTGCGCCCGCGCGTCCGCGCGGGCCAGGCGCCGGTAGATGTCCACCGACTCCTCCGCCGCGCGCCGGGCCGCGGCCCGGCGGCCGGCTGCGCGGCGCATCAGGCTGAGGTTGGTCAGGCAGGCAGCGAGGGAAGGCAGGAACCCGTCGGGGTTGGCGCCGGAAAGATCCCGGTAGATCGCTTCCGCGTCTTCCGCCGCGGTCAGCGCCTGGCCCCCCTCGCCCGCGGCCGCCAGGACGCCGCAGTGATTGGTCAGCGCGGTGGCCAGGAGCGGCGCGAACGCGCGCGGGTTCTCATCCGCGAGGCGGCGGCCGAGGGCCACGGCCTCGTCGCCGGCCGCGCGGGCGTCCGATCGGTGCCCGATGTCCAGGTACGCCAGGGCCAGGTGGACCAGCGCGGCCGCGAGCTCGGGCAGGAACGCCCGCTCGTTGGGCTCGCTGAGGCGGCGGTAGATCTCCACCGCCTGGCCGGCGGTGCTGGCCGCGTCCGCGCGGCGGCCGACGCTGGACAGCTGGATTCCGAGGTTGGTGAGGCAGGCGCCCAGGTCCGGCAGGTACCGGGACGGCGCCTCGGCGGCCAGCCGCTGCCAGGTCCGGGCGGCCTGGGTGCCGCACTCCGCGGCTTCCTCGCGCCGTCCGGCTTCCCACAGCCGATTGCCGTACGTCATCAGGGCCATGGCGAGGCCAGGCGCGGCGCCCGGCGGGTCGTCGGCGGCCAGGCGCCTGCGGATTTCCACGGCTTCGCGGCCTGCCTCCAGTGCCTCCGGGTGCCGGCCGACGGCCGCCAGAGCCTGCGCGAGGGTGGCGAGCGCGGCGGCCAGGCTGGGACCCGGGCCGGGACGGTCCAGCGGCAGCCGCCGGAAGATGCCGGCCGCCTCGGCCGCCGCCTCCAGTGCCTCCGGCCGGCGCCCCAGATCGGCCAGGCTGAGCCCGGCGTTGTTGAGGCAGCCAGCGAGCATCGGCAGGTACCGGGCCGGGTCGCCTGCCGCCAGCGGGCGGTAGAGCGCCACGGCGTTCTCGTAGGCGCGCGTGGCGTCCTCGCGCCGTCCCGCGTTGCGCAGGCGCTGGGCTAGGGCGGCGTACAGGACCGCGCGCTCGGCCGGGTCGTCGGTGGCCGTCAGCCGCTGCCTGGTCAGTTGCTCGGTCACCACCGCCATGCCGGGGTCGAGGTCGTAGTCGCGGTCCTCGGGGAAAAGGTGTTCGACCGCCTCGAGGACGTCG
>JBKQQQ010000758.1:0-5346 GCA_052144275.1 Streptosporangiaceae bacterium | reverse complement strand
AGATCGCCGCCGCCCTGTACATCACCGCAGGCACCGCCAAAACGCACGTGGCCCGGCTCCTGGCCAAGCTGGACGCCAGGGACCGGGTACAGCTCGTCATCACCGCCTACGAGACAGGCCTGGTAACAGCACCGCACTGACAACACCGGCTGGCGGATAGAAGCGACACGACCTGCACCGGTTGCAGCGCAGTCGGGTAGCAGGGACGCGTTGCCGCGCCCCTGCCCCCTAAGAACCGTGCGTGCCACTCGTCGCGGCACACGGCTCAAGCAAGCCGCGAGGCGTCGCGGGTTGAAGCTGTTCCGGTTTCCTGCGCTGGCGGGCTTGCAGCCCGCGCTGGCAGGATGCGTGCACCAGGCAGGTCTGGTCATCGCGGCGGGGGCCGGGCCGCCCGTGGTGGGTGAGATAGCTGGCGGCTATCGCCTTGCGGGTGACGTGCAGCCACCATTGTTCCCACTGACCGGGAGACTGGGGTGGCTGGCCGGCGTTAATCAGGTGGTCCCCGCACAGCGGGCATATCCCGTCCTGCCTGGTGAGCAGGCGCAGGGTATAGCTGTCCAGCGGGGGTTTCACCTTCTTGCGCCGTTCGGCCCAGTATCCGGCCAGGGCGGGGTCATCGGGGGATGCCGCGCCCTTGACCAGCACGTGCCGCCGGATGGCCGTCCAGGAGAACTTGACCAGGCTGGCGCCGCTGCCGCGGTCGCCGAATACCCAGCGGTCGTTCCTGAACTTGTTGAACTTGCCGAAGTACCGGCCGACGATCCAGCGCTTCGGCTTGTTGTTGTGGCGCCACGTGGCCCACTTGTACGACAGCTTCCACATGTAGTCGTCGAGCGAGCCGAATACCTGGCATGACACCACGCCCCGGTAGTAGGCCGCCCAGCCCCGGATGACCGGGTTGAGCGTGGCGATGACCGCCATCGCGTTGCCGCCGCGCAGGGTGCGCATCTCGGACGCGAGCCGTGCCCGGACCCGCCTGATGGCCGCCTGGGACGGCTTGATCAGCAGCTTGCGGTTAGGGTAGCGGCGCACATTGAAGCCGAGGAAGTCAAAACCCTCATCGAGGCGGACGATCTTCGTCTTGTCCTCGTTGAAGGCCAGTCCCCGCGGCGCCAGCCACTCCGCCAGCCGCGCCTTGACCTGGGCGGCCTGCTCCTGGCTGTGGCAGAGCACGACCACGTCATCGGCGTACCTGACCGTCACCGGGGACCCGGGTACGAGATCCCCGGCACGGGTGCCGGAGGTCCGGTAGCGGACCCCGGCGGCCTCCTCCAGCCCGTGCAACGCGACGTTCAGAAGGCACGGTGAAATCACACCGCCCTGGGGAGTTCCCTCCCCGGTCGGCGCGAACCCCTTGCCCGCCTCGAACACGCCCGCCTTCAGCCAGCCCCGGATCATGTCCCTGGCCGGGAACGACCCGAGAGCGGCGAGAAGATGATCATGGTCGATTTTGTCGAACGCCGCGGCCAGGTCGGCGTCCAGCGCCCACACGCGCTTGGCCGTCGGGCCTTTGCACACGTTGTAGATCGCCGCGATCGCGTCCTGGCAGCTGCGGCCCGGCCGGAACCCGTAGGAGCGGGGTTCGAACCGGGCCTCCCACTCCGGTTCCAGCGCGTGACGGACCCGCTGCTGGTGGCAGCGATCCATCAGCACGGGAATCCCGAGCGGGCGAAGCTTCGCGCGGTTTGATGCCTTCGGGATGTACACGCGCCGCACCGGCCGGGGACGCCACGACGTGATGGACTGGTGCACCCGCACCGCCATCCGCGCCCTGGCCCCGGAGGTCAAAGCGACCTCCCCGTCGATCCCGGCAGTCCGGCGCCCGGTGTTGCGCTGCGTCACCTGCCGCACGCTGACCAGCGTGTTAGCCCGGCTCCGCAGCATCAGCTTCTGCAGGTTCCTGACCTTCGGCCAGTCCTGCTCCTGCGCCGCCGTGAAGATCCGCTGCCGCAGCCGCCGTACCTGCTCCTCCTGCGCCCGCCAGTCGATCCGGTCCCACTGACTGGGCGCGTTACGGGGCTGGTCCTCCGGTCCGTTCACTATCCGGGCCGCCGCCGTCACCCCGGCCACGGCGGGGGTGACCCACTGGCCGCCCTCCCAGACCGGGGTGGAAAAGCTGTAACCCGTCATCGCGTCTAACTTGCCCTTCGGTTCCGGCGCCAAAGCCGCATCGCTTCACCAGCTCACCTGCCTCACGTCAGCGCGTTTTCGCGCCCGGGCACCCCGGCCCGGTATCCGGCCAGTTATGCCGCGCCCCCGGCGGAAGAACCGGGCATGACGGCGCGGGTTTCCTGCTGCCTTTCGGCCGCCGGCCTTCGCTTCTTGAGGCATCCTGTCCCGCCCGGGGATTCCGCCCCTCTTACGATCGGCCTACCGCGCTATCCTGCGCGGACCCGAGCGGGGTTTCCATGTTCCGCACGCGTGAGACGCGGCTGGGGCCGGGTGCCCTCTTTACCCCGGGGACTGCGGTGCCTATCACGGCCAGTTAATCTCCCTGACCGCCGCACGCCGCCTTCCAGCGGCCGGTCCCTATTCACCCCGGTACAGCATTCCGCCCCGGGATGTAACTGTGACGAGGCATCATCAAGGGTTCACTGGCGTTCACCCCTCCCAGCCTTTCCCTCACCTGTAATCCCCGGGACAGTACGGGAATCCTCGGGCTTTTCCCTGAGCTCCGCACCCAGCTGAGCAAGACCCAGCCACGCACGTCAGGGCGGGAACGAGCCTCAGGCACTGCCCGGAGTCACGTCACCAGCATCCGCTGACCTCCTTCGACGTACTCACTCAACGCGTGCGACCTCATGTCGCACGATCTAGCAGATCTGTGCGCGACGCGACGCCAGTCCCGGATCGCAGCCAGCCGCAAATATTCGGCGCAATGACAGGCACACAGACCCTTGCTCTCCGTGATCGAAACCGCGTCCGAGTGACCGCCCGGCAGGTCGAGTGATCCTCCGCAGGGATGCCAAGTCGGCGAGAGTCTCCCTGTGAGGCCGCAACCTGAGGCGCTCTGACCAGCAACGAAGGGACAAAATCGCAGGTGGCTGGCTCTCATTGCGGCTCTCACCGCTAGACACTATTTCGAAAAATGTCGTGGGCCGTACTGGATTTGAACCAGTGACCTCTTCCGTGTCAGGGAAGCGCTCTCCCGCTGAGCTAACGGCCCGCAATGCCTCGCCGAGATGCTACCAGAGCCGGAAGCCCTCCGCGCGCCCCGGCACCACCCCGCACCAAGACGCCACCCCACACCAGGATGCTGTCTCGGCAACCGATGATTCCAGGACCACCGTGGAGCCCTACCTTCCACACGCGAGGAGGATACCCATGACCGGACCTGAGCCGAAGTCCGCCGACCTTATCGCCACCGAACCCACGACGGTCCTGCCCTGGGGACAAGTCCGCGCCGTCCTCGCCGACACCCGCCTGTATTGGCTGGCTACCGTGCACCCGGCCGGCCGACCCCTCGTGCGCCCGGTGCTGGCCGTCTGGGTAGACGGCGCCTTCTACAGCACCTCAACCAAGGCCTCCCGCAAGGGCCCGAACCTGGCCGCTGATCCCTGTTTCCCCTACGAGATCACGCCCGCGACCGTCTTGGCGTTCGGCACCGTCGGCGAGTACGGCGGCCGCACGACGCGCTACCAGTTCTGACCGTACCCAGCCAGCCGTAAAGGCTATTAACCCGCGAGCGCCGGCGGCAGCCCGAACCGGGCCAGGTTCCCGTTGTCCACGAAGCGGGTGACAGCGGCAATCTGGTCGCCTGCCAGGGTCAGCACGATCATCCCGTGCGCGCGGAACACCTGGCCTTCCTGCAGGTAGCACCCAAACGCAGGCTGCCCGTTGGCCCGGGTCGGGATCAGCCGGTACCGCCGCGGACCCTGCCAGGTTCTGATGTCGCGCAGGAAGCCGGCGATGGCCTCGCGGCCCTGGTACTCCAGCGTGACCGGCGGCATCGTGAACCAGGCGTCGTCGGTCAGCAGTGCGACCACGGCGTCGATGTCGTTGGCGGCGAACGCGGTGGCGAACCGCGTCGCGACCTCCCGCTCCCGGGCCGAACGAGGCAGCGGAGCCCGCTCCCGTACCGGCAGCCTGCTCGCCATGGTGGCCCTGGCCCGCTGCAGCGCGCTGTTGACCGATGCCTCGCTGGTGTCCAGCATGCCCGCCACCTCCGATGCGCGGAACCCGAGCACGTCCCTCAGCACCAGCACGGCCCGCTGCCGCGGCGGCAGGTGCTGGACGGCGGTCACGAAGGCCAGCGTGATCGCCTCCTTGGCCTCATACCGCGCCGCCGGACCTGCGCCCGTATCCGGCAGCCCGTCGAGCAGCACATCCGGATAGGGCTCCAGCCATAGCGGCTCACCCCGACGGGTCGGCTCGGCGGTCAGGAACGACGGCTCGGCCGGTTCGGTCCGCGGCCGGCGGCCGCTGGTGCGCAGCGCGTTCAGGCGCCGGTTGGTCGCGATCCGGTACAGCCAGGTGCGCAGCGACGCCCGTCCCTCGTACTGGCCGAGCCCCCGCCAGGCGGCCAGCAACGTCTCCTGCAGCACGTCCTCGGCGTCCTGCACCGAACCGAGGATCCGGTAGCAGTGCAGCTGAAGCTCGCCCCGGTACGGGTCGGTCAGCTCGCCGAACGCCCGGTCGTCCCCGCTCCGCGCCCGTTCCATCGTCGCCTCTGTCGCCACGGCATCCTCCTTCACCTATACGGACAGTGCGGGCCCAGAAAAGTCATCGCTCAACTGCCGCCCAGCCCGGTGTCTGAACCAGTGACAGACCAAGGAGGAGAAGACCTGAGGACCAACACCACCCACCCCTGCCCAGAGTGACGCACCGAAGATCGAGCCCAGGAGATAACCATGCAGCAGCGCCTCATCCGCTACCGGACCAAGCCCGACCAGGCCGCCGCGAACGCCGAACTCGTCCGCGCCGTCTACGCCGAACTCCACCACACCCGCCCCGACGGCTTCCGGTACGCCACCCTCATGCTGGACGACCAGGTGACGTTCGTCCACATCGCCCAGTCCGAACACGACCCCAGCCCCATCCTGGCCGTCAAGGCCTTCGGCGAGTTCCAGGCCGGCATCATGGATCGCTGCGACGAGCCCCCGGCGCAGCACGCCTTCACCGAGATAGGTTCCTACCGCTTCCTCACCAGCTAGCGCCCCACCGCCGCCCGGCCCGCCGGCCAAATTCAATGAATGTGGCTCTCTGCCTGCTCTTTCGGCTAGAGAGCCACTTTCATTGGAATAGCCAGAGGCTACGACCGGCCGATGACCGGCTCAACAAACGCAAGCTGCTCAGGCGTTTCAGCCCGCAGGAAGTCGTAGTCGCACCCCTCGGGCGCCTGCAGGA
>JBKQQQ010000757.1:0-4848 GCA_052144275.1 Streptosporangiaceae bacterium | reverse complement strand
GGTCAAGCGGAGCGATGAGGTGTCCGAGTCTCTGCTCTCGGTGACCGATGCGCGGGCCGAGATCTCCGAGCGGCCCGCGATCTTGAAGGCGTACCGCGCGGTCCGCGGCGGCGCGGCCAAGCATGTCGCGGCCGCACTGCCGAACCTCGGCTCCTTGGTGCAGAAGTACGCGGCCTGACCGGTCCTGATGGTGGTCGAGCCAGTCCGCCGCCGCCCGGCCGGCGGCGGACTGGCCGGCCCGGTGGCGCACAGTAACTGCACCCGGAGAGCCCTGACCGATTGCGCTATATCCCGATTCTTCCTAATCGGGGCATTTGCCAATGTATACGTTATCCCCGAACGGCCGCCCGCTTGCGCAATCATGATCAACTTTAGCTGACTTGTTACCGGCCAATTTAGGGTTTTTCGCGCATCGCACGCGGCGTTGTTGCCACACTTTCCGTGTGCCCGCGAATCCACCGAGCCAGGTCGGACCCCCTGGCGGGGCGTCAGGGGGTCCGACCTGGGACATGATCAATATCCTGGTATTGCTCCTCTCAATCGCCATAATGTGCCTCGCGATCGGCTGGGCGTTTGGAAGAATCGCAGCTGGCGGAGCGTCCTTCTTCCTGGCTACGCTGGTCGCCTGTCTCGTCGGGCTTCGCCTCGCGAAAGCGTCGCATCTCTCCGCAAGCTTGCTGGTCATGGCTGTCGCCGTCGCTATCGGCGCTGCGAGCTACAAGCTGTACGAAAACCATGTCGCGGAATCCCAGCGAAAAGCCGCGGAATCCCAGCGACTGGACGTTACCGGTCGTGTGGTCGTCAATTGGCGCGGACCTTTGGATACAACCCATTCAGGGTCGTTCACGCTGCCCGGCGTCTCGGGATTCCAGGAGGCGGCAATGACCTTCCAGGTGACGGATGAATACCCGGGGCAAGGCACCTGCGCCGCGGACACCACCCTCACCGTAACGACTGGGTCGGCGAACAATCCGCAGGATGGGGTGACGATCGGCCCGTTCACCGGCGCGGAGCAATCGACGGACCTGACCATACCCGCGGGCGCCGAGGTACTGGACGGCACGGTCAAGGTGCGGAACACGCAGTCCAGCGACTACGAGGAGCACTGCCCCGTCATGGTCGGCATCGAGCGCGCGATCATCTATCACTAACCCGGGGGATCCTACCTTGCCATCATCGCCCGTCGCCCGCTCCAGGCGCTTCACCGTCGCTGCCGTGGCAGCCGTTCTCGTCCTCACGCTGTCCGGGTGCTGGTCCAGTTCACCCTCATCAACAGCTACGTCATCTCCGGTCCGACCTAGCCCGGAAGACACTTTCTTCACCAATCCGTTCACTATCGGAGTGAAATACGATCAACCTGGCTTCGGCACCGACACGCAGACCGACTATGAGGGTTTCGACCCCACCCTCGGGCGGGAACTGGGCTCGGCACTGCACTTCACCCCGACGTTCGTCGGCGTGAACGATGAAGACCGGGAGACCATGCTGGACCGCGGACAACTGAAGCTCGTGATCGCGTCTTACTCGATTACTCAGGACCGCGAGGACGGCGGACCTGGCATGCCGCCGCCTGTCGATTTCGCCGGCCCCTATCTGCAATCGCCTGAGGGGCTGCTCGTCCTGAAGGGCGGGCCGTATGACACCAGCGACCCGAACATCGACCACGCCCGCATATGCACCATAGAGGGGTCGACCGCGGCTCAGATCCAGTTGCCGAACCCGCAAGGCGAGTCCTTCGGTGTTACCTACACTAACTGCCTGGACCTTCTCGAGCACGGGAAGGTGGACGCGGTGCTCACCGATTGGCTCGTCCTCTACGGTTACGTTCAAGCCGGGCTTTACCCAAACCTCGACGTGGTCTGGACGCACTACGGCGACGATCAGCTGTATGGCATAGGCCTGCCCTATGGCGACAAGGCCGCGTGCATCGCCGTCGCGCATTTCCTCGCCGGGTACGTAGGCTCCACGCAGTGGGCCGACGATCTCGAGGTCAACTTCAGCGACATCGCGAAGAACTATCCGGGACCGCGGTCGACCGAGACCGACTGGCGCGACCCGTTCATGCCCAGCAGTCCGAACGGATACCAGGCTAACTGCAAATAGCTCAGCCGGGCGTTGGCTAGTTTCCTAACAGGACGGAGCCCACTGCCCTTAACTTTCCGGGTTTTCGTCCCATTGCGGGAGGTTTGACTCGGTGATCTCGATGGTGTAGTCGACCTCCTCGGTGTGCCTTGTGCGGCGTTCGGCTGGCGTGCGGCCTGATGTTCGCTGCCGGCCGTCGCGGTGCCTGGGCTGGGCGAGGATGGCGGCGAGCAGGCCGGCGAGGGGATCTGCGGGCCGCCGGCCGCAGTGCTGGCAGCAGTGATCTGCGGTGACGTGGCCGCGGATGAGCGCGAGGACGGCGGTGAAGGGGATGAGGCCGGGATCGGTGCCGGCCAGGGCGGCGGCGCGGGCGGCTGCGGTAGCGATCATGTTGTGGATGAGCAGCAGCGCCCATGCTTCCTGGCGGGCGAGCTCGGGGGACTGGCCGCGCAGGGCGCGGCGGGGGCCGCGGACGGTCTGCTTCAGGTGGAGGAACGCGATCTCGATCTGCCATCTTTCGGCGTACAGGGCGGCGATCTCGCGTGCCGGGTACGCCTCGTGGCCCAGCAGCGTGGTCAGGACCCGGAGGAGCGTGGTCTTCGTCTTGCCGCTGCGGGTGCGGGCGGTGATGGTGAAGGTGACGAGCCGGGCCGTGGTGCCCGGCAGCCGCAGGGCGTGAGGGTCGCCGGCCTCGCGGCGCCGCCTGGTCCGCATGCCGTCTGATTCACGGAGCATGACCAGCTCAGACCCGTCGGGCAGGGTCCGGATCGTCTTGAAGGGGACGGATTTCGCGCCGTTCTTGACGCGCCAGGCCAGGTGGGCGCCGGCGGCGGAGAACCGGATCCACCGGTCCATGGAGAAGAAGCCGCGGTCGGCGAGATTGAGGATGCCGGGCGTGAAGGACCATTCCAGGCCGTCGGCCAGCGGGTTCTCGCCGTCATGGTAGCCGCCGATCGCGGCGGCGATCCACCGGCGGGTCGCGGTGCGGACATGCGCCGCGATCCGGAGCAGCGGCCTGGCCCCGTCCGCGGGGACCCCGGACACGTCAGCGAGGACGTCGTTCCGGAACAGCTCCATCGTGGTGCCGTCCAGCGCGGTGACCTCCAGGCCCTTCCACAGCCGCGCGATGCCGGGCTCCGCATCGCTCCGGGCGGCGTCCAGCTCGAACAGGCGGCGCATGACCTGGTCGCCGAGGAGCGTGCGGGCCTTGGAGAACGCCGGGCCGGACGGCACGCCCGTGCCCGGCTTGAGATGCAGGCCGGGCAGGCCGAACGCCGTGGCCAGGGCCGTGTCATAGCCCGCGCCGGGGAACATGCAGGCCACGAGGACGCAGGTCACGGTCATCTTCCCGGTCAGCGTCCGGTCGTAGGCGTGCCCGTGCGGTGCTTCCTCCAGCGCCCGCGCGATCGCGCCATCGGCCAGGAGATCTTCCAGCAGGCTCTCGCGCTGCAGTTCCTCTAGCCAGTCCAGCCACAGCCCGGGCCCGGACAGCACCCGGCCGGCCAGGTCCGTTCCCGGAACGGCATCGCCGTCCCCGGCCGGCGCGGGCGGGATGGACGACGGCATGACGAGCATGGCAAACTGGGCAGTCAACAAAGCTCCCGGCGGACGGACTGGTCTCGACAACCCTCGTCCTACCAGGAGCTTTGCTTTCCCCGGAGTTCAGCCGGATTGAAGGTCTGTCGGCGGGAACTGAGGGGTCTTCAGTCTTCTTGAGCGGATCCGGTCCTTGGGTTCGTGGGGACTGGGCGGGGGTCTTGCTCTGCTGTGGTCTGGAGGAGCTGCCGGGCGCTGGATGCGTAGCGGACGGCGGTGCCGGGGTCGAGGCCGAAGGTGACGGCGAGGTGCAGGGGATCGGCTCCGGTGGCGAGGGCTTCCTCGAGCTGGCGGTCGACGCGCAGGGCCTCGATGGTCGCGGCGTGGCCGCGCAGGGCGGAACAGGCCCAGGTCCTGCTGGCCGGCCCGGTGCCCAGGGCGGTCTGGGCGTTGATGAGCAGGTGCGGGTTGGCGGTTCCGGGCCATCTGGCGCGGCGGGCCTCGAGCCAGCCGCGCAGCAGGCGCGCGGTGAGATCGTCCAGGGGGCGGGGCTGGCCGCCGAGGAGCAGGCGGCCGCTGCCCGGGTCGGCGTCGCTCAGGAGCATGGCGCAGATCGTGCTGCTGCGGGCCGCGTGAACGCCGGCCAGGGCCACGATGAGCCGGGCTGCCGGGGTGGCGGCAGCGGCGACGGCGTCGTCGATGTCTTCCTGGCCCAGCGGCTGCAGGACGGTGAAGGAGGGCCGACGGCCGACCTTGATGCCGCGGGCGGGGTTGCGGAAGGTCACGCCGGCCGAGAGGCAGAACCCGAACAGCGAGCGGAGGGCCACCAGGGTGTTGTGGCGCTGTGATCCGTGCAGGCCGCGCGCGTGGTCCTCGATGTCGTCGCGGGTGACCTCGCGGAGGTGGTGATAGCGTGCCGACCAGTCCAGCAGCGCGGGCAGTGCCTTGCCCAGGTGGCTGTGGACGGTGGCGATGCGGCGGGGGCGGCTGCGGGGGCCTTCGTCCTTGAGGGTGCGCAGCCAGCGCTCGGCGTCGCGGCGTATCCCGGCGGCCACGCCGCCGAGCTTGCGGTCCAGCCAGGCGTCGAAGGAGGGGCGCCGGTTGTCGTGCAGCAGGCCCGCCTGCCGGAGGACCTCGGCGACGTGCCCGGCGGGCAGGTGCATGGCGTGCAGTCGCGGCAGGGCCTGCGGCCACCGGGCGTCCTCGCCGTCCTGGCAGCCGTCCAGCGTG
>JBKQQQ010000756.1:0-2579 GCA_052144275.1 Streptosporangiaceae bacterium | reverse complement strand
ACGAACTTGTTCCACGCGTTGGGGAAGGTGCCGCCCTCGGTGGCCACGGCGCCGAGCAGCGCGGAGATGAGGAACAGCGTGCGGGACACCTGCCAGCCGCCGAGGTTGCCCGCGGCCGCCGACCGCCACGAGTGACACGCGAACCGGTGACCCGCGCCGGCCACCACCGAGGCGACCTCCGCGAGCACGTCCGTACCGATGCCCGACTCGGCCGCCGCGAATTCGAAGGTGAAGTCCGCGTACAGCCCGGCCAGGATCTCCTCGAACGCCTCGAAGGTAACCGGCGTTCCGGGGTGGCGCGCCGTCAGGTATTCGGCCCAGTTCCACCAGCGCCGCACGAACTCGCGGTCGTAACCGCGGGTCTGGATCAGGTGGTTGGCGATGGCCAGGTTGATGGCGGCCTCGCTGCCCGGCTGCGGCGACAGCCAGTAGTCGGCGTGGGTGGCGGTGTTGGACAGCCGGGTGTCCAGCACGATCACCTTCGCGCCGCTGGCCCGTGCCTCGGTGATCCGCTGCGCGTGCGGGTTGAAGTAGTGCCCGGCCTCCAGGTGGGCGCTGATCAGGTAGATGACCTTGGCGTGCGCGTGGTCGGGGCTGGGCCGGTCGATCCCCATCCAGAACTGGAACCCGGTCCGGCCACCGCTGGAGCACACGTTGGTGTGCGAGTTGTGGCCGTCGACGCCCCAGCTGGCCAGCACCCGCTCGGTGTACCCGTCCTCGCCGGGCCGGCCGATGTGGACCATGATCTCGTTGTGCCGCTGCTCGGTGATCGCGGCGCGGATCCGGGCCGCGAGCGCGTCCAGCGCCTCGTCCCAGCTGATCCGCTCCTACCGGCCGCCGCCGCGCGGGCCGGAGCGTTTCATCGGGTACAGGATCCGGTCCGGGTCGGTGACCTGGTTGATCGTCGCCGGGCCCTTGGCGCAGTTGCGCCCGCGCGAGCCGGGATGCTCGGGGTTGCCCTCGAACTTGCGCACCTGCCCGGTGTCCCGGTCCACATAAGCCAGCAGGCCGCACGCGGACTCGCAGTTGAAGCAGGTGGTGGGGACAAGCATGTAGTGCCGCTCCGCGCGGGCCGGCCAGGCCCGGGAGGACAGCTCCACCCAGTCGTCCCAGCGTTCCCGCGGCGGGAACGCGGCCAGGTGCACCCGGCTCGCCCCCTGGTAGAAGGTCTCCCCGCGCGCCTCGGTCGCGGCCCGCGCGGCCGATACCCGGCGCGCCAGTTCGTCCAGGCTGCTGTCCTCGGGGGTCCCCACGGCATCGGCCTTTCTCCTAAGCGAGCGGAACGGACTGGCCGGCCTGCACGTACGCATGCTCGTAGGCGAGCAGCCCGGCCAGGGCGAACGGGGCGGCCAGGGTCCCGACCCAGGGTGCGGCGACCACGACCGCGATGAAGATCATCCCGATGCCGAACGGGCGGCGGTGCCTGCCCCGGCTCATCTCCTCTACGGCCAGCCGGGCGTGCGCCGTGACATGCGGCAGCGTGATCTCGCCGGCCGCCAGCGCCAGGTGGGCGGCGGCCGCGGCCGCCAGGATCACCTCGTCCGCGGTCACTGCCCGTCCCGGCGCCAGCCAGGCCAGCAGCGGCAGCGTCGCCGCCGCGCCCGCCAGCGTCGCCTGCACCGCCAGGTGGGGGGCGAGCAGCGGGCTCTGCCACATGTCGCGCGCCTTGGCCTGCGCGAACAGGTACGCGGTGTAGACGGCGGCGCCGGCGGCCAGCGGCAGCCCCAGGCCGCCCAGGACCTGCCGGGCCCCGGTCGAGCCGGCCAGCGCCGCCAGCAGGTAGCCGGCCACGGCGCCGCCGAAACCGCCTAGGATGAACGCCCCGCGCACCAGCCAGCTCCGCCAGTGACGCCGGGTGAAGATCAGGTGGAATCGCCGCGGGTGCTTGAGGTCGGCGATCAGCAGCGCGCCGGTCGCCGCCAGGAACGCCAGCGCCACCAGCGGCGCAGCCCAGCGGGCCGCGGCGTTTCCCCAGGGCAGGATCCCGGCGAAGGCGAGCGCGACCGGCACCGCGAAGCCGCCGGCCGCGACGGATTTGGTCCAGGTGTACAGGCTGACCCGCCAGCCCCACGGCGCCTGGTGCGGCACGTCGTAGGACAGCAGCGCAGCCGCCGAGGACACCGTCCGGCCCGGGTGCCCCGACGTGACGAGCTGCGGATCCGGCGCGCCCTGGGTGGCCCACGCGAACAGCCCGCCGCCGGGCCGGGCGGCCGCCAGCGGATCCAGCGTCGCCTGGTGCGCGCCCTTGTAGAAGACGCCGGGCCGGGTGTTCTTCTCCGGCCGGCGTACCTGCACCGGTTCGCGGTTGATGGTCTGGGCGACCTTCGACGCGGGATCGTTCAGGTCACCGACCAGTATCGCCTCGGTGGGGCAGACCGTCACGCAGGCCGGCTCGAGGCCCATGTCCAGGCGGTGCGCGCACATGTTGCACTTCTCCGCCGAGTGGTCCTCCGGGTTGATGAAGATCGCGTCGTACGGGCAGGCGGCCAGGCACGCCTTGCAGCCGATGCAGATGCTCTTGTCGAAGTCGACGATGCCGTCCTCGCGCCGGTACATGGCCCGGGTCGGGCACGCCGCCA
>JBKQQQ010000755.1:0-2559 GCA_052144275.1 Streptosporangiaceae bacterium | reverse complement strand
ATGGCGCGCCTGCAGGCCTGGGATAAGCGGCAGATCCAGCGCATGGAGCGCAAGGCTCAGCGCCAGGGCCGCGCGGTCACGGGCTCCGCGCGGATGGCGCGTTCGGGGCCGCCGAGAGGCCTGGCCGGGGCAGGTCCCCAGAACTGACGATATGGGCTTGGCTGCGGCCGGGCGATCCTCGAGGCGTTCGCTGCTGAGCCGTCGGGCTGATGGCGGGCTGGCTGGTTATCCGGCGGGTGGGAGAAGACGATGATCAAGTTGTTGTACAAGCCGGTGGACCTGATCGCTGGCATGGTTGGCGGGTTGCTCGCCGGGCTGATCTTCAAGAGGGTCTGGAAGGTCATCGGCCGGGGAGACGCGCCTGAGCCCGCCAATGAGCGGCGGGGCTGGGGGGAAATCCTGCTGGCCGCGATGTTGCAGGGCGCGATCTTCGCGCTGGTCAAGGCCGCCGTCGACCGCGGCGCCGCCGAGGGGACGCGCAGGCTCACCGGGATCTGGCCCGGCGATGAAGGCCAGCAGCCCGACGAGTCGGTCTGACCATCGCCAAGCTACCGCCACCGTCCGCATGGCCAAGTGACCGCGGCCTCCCAAGCCAACGCCCGTGCCCGCCGCGTGCCCGATCGGATCGGCAACCGGGGCAAGTCACGGCCACCCATGGACAGCCTCTCTGTACCGTTCACCAGCCAGGCGCTGCTCAGCATCGGGTCTGAGACCGCCTTCCAAGCTGGTGCTGCCGTCCTCCTCGCTGCTCGATTGTCTCGGCCGCCTCCTCCGTGTCAGGGCCGAGCCGCTGCGCGGTCGCTTCGCGAGCCTTGACACGGCGACCACGGCCAGAGGGATGGCAGCGGTCGAGGAGGACGGGGAGAAGCAGGCGACGGGTGATCGATGCGGGTCAGCCCTGGGTCCTCTGCAGGCGGGCAGTCCTCGCCCCCCGTCCGGTAGCTGCGAAGAAGGGAGGAGGGGTCCTCAGAGTGGCTCTGAAGCTTGATCATGCCGTGCGTGCACCGTCTGGCGGCGAGCCACGGTGCGGCGGGCAGCCGGACGCGGGATGCGAGCGCCGGCCAGGAGTGTGGACGCCGAGGCCGACTCCTGCCGTCCCCCTCACTCGGGCGGCATAATCCGCCGGTGGTAGGCGAAGATGGCTAGCATTGTGTGGCCGGGGCGGCGCGTCAAGTCTCGCCCCGCCTGCAGGCTCCGCTCCGGGAGGTAGCACGATGGCGATCGACACGTTCATGGCCTATGTCGGGGTGTATGACTCCGTCAGCGATGCTGACGCCGACTACGAGCTGGTTAAGGATCTGCACACCAAGGAGGGCCTGATCGACGCCTATGACGCTGCCGTGGTCGAACGGCGGGCCGACGGGAAGGTCAAGATCACGAAGAAGCACGAGACGCCGACCCGGGTCGGCGGTGTGCTCGGCGGAGGAGTGGGCCTGGCTACCGGCCTGGTCGTGGCGCTGTTCCCGTTCGCGGCGATCGGCGGTGGCCTGCTTGCGGTTGCCACGGGCGGCGGCGCGGTCCTCGGCGCGGTTGCCGGTCACGCCGCAGCCGGCATGAGCCGCCGGGACCTCAAGGAACTCGGCGAGCACTTGGACGCCGGTCAGGCCGGCCTGGTGGTGGTCGCGGTGTCCGACATGGGCGCGAAGGTCGAGCGGGCGATGAAGAAGGCCAAGAAGGTAGAAGCCCGGTCGTTGAAGGCTGACACCGCCGCCATCGAAGCCGACGCGAAGTCTGGCCAAGGTGACACGTCACCCCCGGACGGGGGGGACGCCGCGAGCTAAGCTGCCCGCCACAGGGCGCTAGCCACCCGCCCCCTCAGCGGCGCCCGCTGTCGGCCCGTCGCAAGTCTGCCCGGCCTTAAGAGCAGGCCAGCGGATCTGGCCAAGCAGGCTGATGGCCAGGCAAATCGGAGGGTCGCTGACTGCGATCGATATCGGCGATGGGCTTCGGCACCCGGCACCCGGACGGGGTTACGGCACCGTCAGCGGCTAAGGCGGCGTGCACTGCCGGATCTGGCCCTAGGTGTTCACCAAGAACGGCACCGCTGCGCGACACCGCATCGGCGCGCAGGCCACCGGGCTCAGTGTTGAGGACGCCCGCCCGGCCACGGGCGCACCGTCCGGGTCGGACCACATCAAGGCCGGCGACCTGGACCTGCGGCCGGGTCTGCAGCAGCTCTTCGGCGTTCGACGGGGTCAGGCGGGTGTGCTCAAGGCCCGGCCGGTGCACCAGGACCTGACCGCGCTCACCGTCGGGTGCTGCGGATCAATCTGGATCAGCATGTGTACCAGCACCGCTGCAGCGCATATCCCGCGAACCACTTCCGGTCCGCCGGGATGACAGACCAGGGTGCCCACCCGGTACTGGTGGCGGACAGCATCTCCGAGAACGCCTGCTGGTAGTCATCCCAGCGCTGGCGCTCCCGCGCGTCAGCCACCGAGAACTTCCAGGCCGCCGATGCAGCCGGAGCGAGTGCGCTCATGACCGGTCCGCCCGCCGGCCGGTCAGGGCGTGCCCTGGGCTGGGACAGCGGTAGCTGGCTTCCGCCTGCGTGCTATG
>JBKQQQ010000754.1:0-2766 GCA_052144275.1 Streptosporangiaceae bacterium | reverse complement strand
TGGTATTGCCCGCTATGCCCGAGGCGAACGGCGGGTAGCCCGCGGTGACGGCCGGCGATCCGGTGCCCCCTGCCGCCAGGCGGCGAGGCTGCTCGCGAGTGCCGGGGGCGATGCCGGGTACGGCGGGGCGGTGAGCAACTCCACCCGGCGGACAGTGCTGGTCGCAGGCGCGGCCAACCTGGTGATCGCGCTGAGCAAGCTGGCCGCCGGACTGCTGACTGGCTCCAGCGCCATGCTCGCCGAGGCCGCGCACTCGGTAGCCGATACCGTCGACCAGGGCTTCCTGCTGGCCTCCCTGCGCAGCGGCGAGCGGCCGCCCGACGCGGAGCATCCGTTCGGCTACGGCCAGGAGCGCCACGTCTGGTCGCTGCTGGCCGCGGTCGGGATCTTCGTCGCCGGGGCGGGCTTCTCCGTCTTCGAGGCGTGCTGTCGATCACCCGCGGTACCCGCACGAGCGACGTGGTCGTCGCCTACATCGTGCTCGGCATCTCATTCGTCGCCGAGGGCACCTCGCTGACGCGGGCCACTCATCAGCTGCGCGGCGAGGCGCACGACCGCCAGCGTCATCTTCTCGACCATGTCCGCCGGAGCCCGGACACGACGGTGAAGGCGGCACTCTTCGAGGACGCAGCCGCCCTGGTCGGGCTGGTCCTGGCCGCGGCCGGGCTCGGCCTGGAAGGCCTGACCGGCTCGCCCGTCTGGGACGGCGCCGCGTCCATCGGCATCGGGGTGCTCCTGATCGCCGTGGCGTACCGGCTCGGGCGCGATAGCCGGGACGGCCTGATCGGGCAGGCGGTGGACCCGGACGAGCAGCGCGTGATCGCCGACGTGATCCGCAGCACGGAAGGAGTTGATGACGTGGTCGAGCTGCGGACCAAGCACCTGGGTCCGGACAACGTGATCGTCGCCGCCGAGGTGGCCTTCAGCGAGGGCTTCAGCGCCGATCAGGTAGAGGACATCGCCGGCGAGATCGACCAGAAGCTGCGGCAGCGCCTGTCCGTGCGGCCGCACGTGTTCCTCGACCCGACGCAGACCTCGGGTGGTCCCCGGAAGGACTCCGGCGGTGCCGCGCAGGACCCGGCCGGTCCCGGCCAGGACTCCGGCGATCGCGCACATTCCGCCGGGCCGCCCGGCCAGTCAAGCCGCTAGGGTGCTCAGATGCGCGCCGCGGCGGTCGCCAATCCGACCAAGCACGATCAGCCCGAGAAGCTCCGCGGCGCGATCCGCGCCGCCATGTCCGAGCATGGCTGGAGCGAGCCGCTCTGGCTCGAGACGACCATCGAGGACCCCGGTGAGGGACAGGCCAGGGAGGCCGTCCAGGCCGGCGTCGACCTGGTCCTGGCCTGCGGCGGCGACGGCACTGTCACCGCCTGCGCGGCCGGAGTGGCGGCCAGTGGCGTACCGCTCGCCGTGCTGCCGGCCGGCACGGGCAACCTGCTGGCGCGCAACCTGGGCCTTCCCCTGGATCTCAGCGATGCGCTGGCCATCGCGCTCACCGGCACCGACCGGAAGCTGGACGTGGGCCTCGCGAACGACCGGCCGTTCATCGTCATGGCGGGCATCGGTTTCGACGCCAAGATGCTCGGCGGTGCCAGCGAGCCGCTGAAGAAGCGGCTGGGCTGGCCCGCCTGCGTAGTCTCGGCGCTCCGGCATCTGCGGGACCGGCCCATGCGCGTCCGGCTGCGGGCCGATGACGGGGCCCCGCTGCGGCTGCGGGCCAGCGCCGTGGTCATCGGGAACGTCGGATCCCTCCAGGGCGGGCTGCCGCTGATGCCCGACGCGGAGCCAGACGACGGAGTCCTGGACGTCGTGGTGCTCAGCGCCGCAGGCTCTGCTCGCCGCCGTCCCGCAGCACGGCAGGCTTCCTAGGTGACATCGCGCCTGAGTGTAGTGAAGGCCGCCGCCGCGGCGTAGGCGGCCGTGTATCCGATCAGCACGAGCGCGCCGCCCCACTGCGGCAGCAGCTGGCCGCCCCCGAGCAGACTCGCCCGGTTCAGGGCTTCGCTGGCCGCAAACGGGAGCCAGCGCGCCAGCCCCGGCCCGAGCAGCTGGCCCGCGATCCCCTCGATCAGCGCGATCCACCAGGCGGCGCTGACCGCCACGGCGACGACGGCCGAGGTCAGGCCGGCCACCAGTCCGGCCAGCGCGTAGACGGCCAGCTTGACGGTTACGACCGGTCGCGGCGGGCGATGCTGAGGAAGGTCGCGGTGATGGTGCCATGGCGGTACTCCCCCGCGATGGCCAGAATGCCGAAGATCAGCGTCATGATGGCCGCGAAGCCGATATGCGCAAGAGCCATGCGCTGCACGGCCGGATCCCGCAAATTCCCGGCTGAAAGCCGGATGATTCCAGCAGCGCGCCGACGGTCCGACGGGGATCAGGCAGCCTGGCGTACGGCACGCCTGCGATCAGCGCCTCGCCCGCGCTCGGCCGGACCGGCGGCAGGCCCGCTACTACTGCCGGGCGAAGACGGCGTGGAGGGTGATCATGTTGTGCATGGACACCATGCCCAGCCGGTTCCAGCGCAGGCCGAACTCGGACCGGTCCACCTCCACGGCGGCGTCCAGCGCCACCTCGCCGTCACCGGCCAGGGTCACCGTCGCGGGGAAGGAGATCGGACGGGCCTGATCGCGGACGGCGAGCTGGCCAGAGACGGTCATGCCGCCCCCGGTGATGGCCAGCTTCTCCAGGCTGAACGTGATCGACGGGTATTTCTCGCTCAGGAAGAAGTCGGCGGATCGCAGGTGCTGGTCACGCTTGGCGTTC
>JBKQQQ010000753.1:0-5359 GCA_052144275.1 Streptosporangiaceae bacterium | reverse complement strand
ACAACAACTGAGTCCGGAGGCATCTCCGCATGACGACAATCGCGCACCCCGAGCTTGAGGGGCTGGAGCGTTACAAGTTCGGCTGGGCCGACTCGGACGTGGCGGGCGAGTCCGCGCGCCGGGGTCTGTCCGAGGAGGTCGTCCGGGACATCTCGGCGCTGAAGGAGGAGCCGGAATGGATGCTGGACCTGCGGCTGAAGGGCCTGAAGCTGTTCCGGCGCAAGCCGATGCCCGGCTGGGGCGCGGATCTGACTGGCATCGATTTCGAAAACATCAAGTACTTCGTCCGGTCGACTGAGAAGCAGGCCGCCAGCTGGGACGACCTGCCCGCGGACATCAAGAGCACCTACGACAGGCTCGGCATCCCCGAGGCGGAGAAGCAGCGGCTCATCGCCGGTGTGGCCGCGCAGTACGAAAGCGAAGTCGTCTACCACAAGATCCGCGAGGACCTGGAGGAGAAGGGTGTCATCTTCCTGGACACCGACACCGCGCTCAAGGAGCACCCGGACCTTTTCCAGGAGTACTTCGCCACGATCATCCCGGTGGGCGACAACAAGTTCGCCGCGCTGAACACCGCGGTCTGGTCCGGCGGCAGCTTCATCTACGTGCCGAAGGGCGTGCACGTGGACATCCCCCTGCAGGCCTACTTCCGGATCAACACCGAGAACATGGGCCAGTTCGAGCGGACCCTGATCATCGTCGACGAGGGCGCCAGCGTGCATTACGTCGAGGGCTGCACCGCGCCGGTCTACTCCTCCGACTCGCTGCACTCCGCGGTCGTCGAGATCATCGTGAAGAAAGATGCCCACTGCCGTTACACCACGATCCAGAACTGGTCGAACAACGTCTACAACCTGGTCACCAAGCGGGCCGTGGCGCAGGCCGGGGCGAGCATGGAGTGGGTGGACGGGAACATCGGCTCGAAGGTGACGATGAAGTACCCGGCCGTCTACCTGATGGGCGAGCACGCCAGGGGAGAGACCCTGTCCGTCGCGTTCGCCGGCGAAGGCCAGCACCAGGACGCCGGCGCCAAGATGGTGCACTGCGCGCCGAACACCTCCTCCCAGATCATCTCCAAGTCCGTGGCCAGAGCCGGCGGCCGCACGTCCTACCGGGGCCTGGTCCAGGTGCAGGAGGGCGCGGCACACTCCAAGTCCACGGTCAAGTGCGACGCGCTGCTGGTGGACACGGTCAGCCGGTCCGATACCTATCCCTACGTGGACATCCGCGAGGACGACGTAGAGATGGGCCACGAGGCCAGCGTCTCCAAGATCTCCGAGGACCAGCTGTTCTACCTCATGAGCCGCGGCATGACCGAGGACGAGGCCGCGGCCACCATCGTGCGCGGCTTCGTCGAGCCCATCGCACGCGAACTGCCGATGGAATACGCGCTCGAGCTGAACCGGCTGATCGAGCTGCAGATGGAGGGGGCGGTCGGCTAATGACGGTCCTCCAGGGGACGCTCGAGCCCGGCGCCCCCCTGTCCAGGCTGCACGAGCGGCAGTCGGCGCAGCAGTGGCCACACACGGCCGGAACGCGCGTCCTGGATGATGTCGGCCAGGGTGCGTGGCACTGCACTGTGCG
Source organism: Streptosporangiaceae bacterium (assembly GCA_052144275.1). Lineage (GTDB taxonomy): Bacteria > Actinomycetota > Actinomycetes > Streptosporangiales > Streptosporangiaceae > Palsa-504. The sequence continues at coordinate 3,775 of JBKQQQ010000753.1, read as the reverse complement.
CCTGGTCTACGGTGTCTTGCATGGTCTCGTCCTCCCGGTTTGGCGGGGGGATGAGATCTAGGCCCCGCCGGGCGCACTCACGCCTCGGCGGGGCCGCTGTCGTGACAGGCTCGGGTGAAGTCGCACGGAATATCGCTGTGTCCGGATCGGCAGTGACCCTCGCCGGATGAGGGCTCCCGGGCCACAGCGCCCGGGCGGGCGGTCTTCTGGATTCTCGCAGGGAGGTACCGGCTGTGCCTGACAACATCGTGCTGATCATGCGATTTCACCCGGTGGGCGGTGAAGACGTCTCGGTGGTGACGGAGGACTTCGGCGGGGAGCGCGAGGCGCTTGAGGCCATCGCTCAGGCGCTGGACGACCGGCGCAGCCTGGTCTTGACCCAGGCGATATATGACCGCGAGGCCGACCAGAGCGGCGTGATCATCAACCTGGCCAACGTGGTATCGGTGCGGGTGTCGAAGACAGACAGCGCGGCGACGGGCCAGTACCTGTGACAGCTGGTCCAGCCAGGGGAGAACGCAGTCACTTTGATCCTGCCCCTGATCCAGCCATGTCAGCGCATCGTCACCCTTGATAACCGGGCTAAGGTTTCTAGAAATATATTGCTAGTTCTCGATCGCATAGATAAGCTGAGGACAGGCGCCGGGGGCCAGCCTGCCGAGGGCAGCTAGCTACCACGGCGTCACCGAAGAAGAGGTGTTAGTGATGGTTGCCCTGGTGGTCATCCTGGTGATACTCGTCATGGCCGGGCTCATCGCGGCCGGCCGCTCGTTCAAGGTCGTGCAGCAGTACGAGCAGGGCATCATTTTCAGGTTCGGACGGGTGCTGCCGGGGACACGTGGCGCCGGGCTGACCCTAATCCGGCCGGTCGGCGACCGCATGCAGAAGGTCAACATGCAGATCATCGCCATGGCCGTCCCGGCTCAGGAAGGCATCACCAGGGACAACGTGACCGTCCGGGTCGATGCCGTGGTCTACTTCCGGGTAGTCGACCCGATCAAGGCGACGATCAACGTGCAGAATTACATGTTCGCCATCTCCCAGCAGGCGCAGACCTCGCTGCGGTCGATCATCGGCCAGTCCGAGATGGACCAGCTGCTCGCCGAGCGGGATACGGTGAACCGGGAGCTGCGCCGGATCATCGACGAGCCGACCGAGGGCCCGTGGGGCATCCGGGTCGAGCGGGTGGAGCTCAAGGACGTCTCGCTGCCCGACAGCATGAAGCGCTCCATGTCCCGGCAGGCCGAGGCGGAACGGGAGCGCCGCGCCAGGATCATCACCGCCGACGGCGAGTACCAGGCCTCCAAGCGCCTCGCCGCGGCAGCCAACGTCATGGCGCGTGACCCGGCCGCGCTGCAGCTGCGCCTGCTGCAGACCGTGGTCGAGGTCGCCGCGGAAAAGAACAGCACGCTGGTCATGCCAGTACCGGTCGAGCTGCTCCGGTTCTTCGACAAGTTCACGCCGTCGGCGCCTGCGGGCGACAGGAAGTCGGCCGAGGATTCGGCGTCACTCGCGGACTTCGGCGATCAGGATGTGGCCGCCGCCGAGGCCGAGATCACGAGCGGAGCGCCGCTTGGGATACCCGAGGTCCCGCCGATCCCCCAGCTGCCCGTACAGGTAAGCAACGGCAAGCTGGCCGCCGCCGTCGCAGTGCTGCAGCCGGACGCAGTGGCCCCGCACAACGGCGACGCGGACTCGGGCGCATAGCCTCCGCCGGCCTGATCTGGGGGGACGCCGCCGCGGCAATCAGTGCCTGCCTTCCCTGCGGTTTCCGGTAGTCCGGTGCTGTTGCTGGCCATCGCCGGTCAGCTTGGTGCGCGCGGTCGCCCGCCCGCTGGCGGCGGTCCGGCTCAGTAGCGGATCAGCCCGCGGATGTTGAGGCCGTTGCGCATGTCCTCGTAGCCTTGGTTGACATCTTCCAGGGCATACTCCCTGGTGATCAGCTCGTCGAGCTTGAGCTGCCCCTTGTTGTAGAGGTCCAGCATCCGGGGAATGTCGTGCTGGGCGTTGGAGGAGCCGTACAGCGAGCCCCGGATCTGCTTCTCCATCATGGTGAGCATGAACAAGGAGCCGCTCATCTGGGTAGCGTCCGGGTGAGCGACCGCCGTGATGATGACCTTTCCGCGCTTGGCGACCAGGTCGAGCGCGGGTCCGATGTAGTCGGTCTCTGCGATGTCGGTGGTGATGATGAAGGAGTCGGCCATCTGGCCACGGGTCAGTTCCACCACCAGCAGGGCTGCTTCCGGGACCGTGGCCGCGGTGTGCGTGGCGCCGAACTCCAGGGCCTTGTCGCGTTTGAACTGCACCGGGTCGATCGCGATAATGTTCCGCGCCCCGGCGATCCTGGCGCCCTGGACGGCGTTGATCCCGATGCCGCCGATGCCCATGACCACGACCGTCTCGCCTGCCCTGACCTCGGCGGTACGCACAGCGCTTCCGTAACCGGTTGCCACGCCGCATCCGACCAGCGCGGCCTTGTCGAGCGCCGTGCCGTTGTCTACCTTCACGACCGACGCCGCCGGGACAACCGTGTACTCGGAGAAGGTGCCGAGCAGGCACATCTGGCCGAGACCCTGGCCGCGGGCATGGAACCGGTAGGTGCCGTCGAGTTGCGGGCCGTTGATAAGGAAGGCGCCGAGATCGCACAGGTTCTGCATGCCGCGGGCGCAGTACGAGCACCGGCCGCAGGACGGGAGGAAGCTGAGAACCACGGAGTCGCCCTCAGCGACATGCGTGACATTGGCGCCTGCGCCGACCACTATGCCAGCGCCCTCGTGGCCGCCCACCACCGGGAATGGCATCGGGATGTCGCCGGTGACCAGATGCTCGTCGGAGTGGCATAGTCCGCTCGCGGTGAGCTTGACCAAGACCTCGCTCTCCTTCGGCGCGTCGAGCTCAACCTCTTCGACCTGCCACTTCTCGTTCAGACCCCAGAGCACCGCGGCCTTGGTCTTCATTGACTCTTCCTCTCTCTCGCGGACTGTTGTCCAGGAGCGGCGGATAATCCTTTTCGCTGGCTCACCGATCAGCGAGATCGCGCCGGCTTGTGGTTCACCCCAGCCGGGTCAGCCGGTTACACCTGCGGGACGTGGTGAAGGCGATCCGGCCCGTGCGGGGCGAGAGGGATCCGGCAGGCCTCATCGACGCCGAAGACCCGGTTGAGCCGTCCGAACGCCAGCCACGAACCCACGCACAACCCCAGCTGGACCAGCTCGTCGTCGCTGAAAGCAGCATGCAGGCGCTCCCAGAAAGCGTCGTCCATGCCGAGGTGGTCGATCGCGAACCGCTGGGCGAACTCCGCGGCCAGCGCCTCCCGCTCGGCCAAGCCCGCGCCGTCACCCAGCACCGCGTCATAGAACGCCTGGCCCGGGCCACCCTCGGGCCGCAAGCTGAGGCAGATGCTGCAGTCGTTGACACGGGCGATCGTGATGCGGGCGGCCTCGAACTCGCGCAGGGGCAGCGTAGATTTCCGGTAGACGGCATCGCTGAAGGCGGCCGCCGGGCCGGTGAGCTTGTTACCGGTGCCGCCCCACAGGTGCAGAAGCGGGTCCCGGCCACCGGGTACGTCGATGCGGGACACGTCCTGACTCTAATCCAGAACTAGAACGTGTTCCAGTAGGCGGCCGCGCTCGGCACGGGACGCCCCGCGCAGCGTCCGGTCAGCCGTCGCCCGCAGGTATCCGGGCCTGCCCGCGGCCCAGCACGCGGTGAACGTCAACCTGGTCATCGACTACATCGGCGCCTCGCTCGGCATCGCCGTATGGCTGGCGCTGAT
>JBKQQQ010000752.1:0-5504 GCA_052144275.1 Streptosporangiaceae bacterium | reverse complement strand
CCGCGGCCTCCCGCAGCTTGGCCCGCGCCCCGTTCGCGTTATCAGGGCGGGCCACGATGCGGATCTCCCGCCTGCGGCTGACGAAATCGCCGTGGCGCAGGCCGAGCGCCTGGCCGACCCGCATCCCTTCTCCCAGGGTCCTCAGCCTGTCGCGTGACGTTGCATGAACCGGTCATCTGACGGGTTGTGCGGCGTGTCTTGCGGGGTGTTGCGCTCGTGGCTGGTAGTTGTTCATGCAGCTCAGCGCGAGACCGAGGGGATCACAGGATGCGGGCGTTCCCGGTGAGGTTGCCGTCCGGCGCGAGGTACTGGACGGTTCTGGATGATGATCTGGCTGTCGTGCCGGTCGCGGATGGTTTCCTGCGGCAGGTGCGGTTCGGCCGTGACGGCGCGGAGTCGACGACGAAGAGCTACGCGCATTCGATCGCGTTGTTCCTGCGCTGGTGCGCCCGGACGGGCCGCACCTGGCAGGCGGGCGCGGGGCAGCTCGGGTTGTTCATGACCTGGCTGGCGCATGCCGGGCCGGCTGTCTCGGGGGCCTGTGCCGCCGCGGAGGGGATGGTGCTCGCCGGGCCCGGGAGCACACCGGCCCGTGGTGCCCGCCGGGTCAACGGCGTGCTGACCGCGGTGCGCGGGATGGTGGTGCACGCGGTCGCGGCCGGGCAGGCGGGCGGGGATCTGGTGGCGCTGTTGTATGAGGTCGCCGATGACCGGGACCTGCCCGGGGCCGCGCGCGGCCAGGACGGGCGGATGGGCTGGCGGATGCGGGCTCGGCACCGGCTGCACGAGCCGCAGACGCCGGTGGACCGGGCCACGGACGCCGAGATCGTGGCGCTGCTGCGGGCGTGCTTGTCTGCGCGGGACCGGCTGATCGTGCTGCTGATGGCCCGGGCCGGGCTGCGCCGCGGTGAGCTGTGCGGCCTGCGCCGCTCCGATGTGCACCTGCTGGCCGATTCCCGCCCGCTGGGGTGCGAGATCGCCCGGGCGCACCTGCACGTGGTCCGCCGCGACGACAATCCGAACGGCGCCTGGGCCAAGTCACGGCGGCAGCGCGTGGTGCCGCTGGACTTCCTGGCGGTGCGGGCGCTCGACACCTACGCATTCGAGCGGATGGCTGTCTCCGCAGCGGCCGGCAGCGACTTCCTGCTGGTGAACTTGTTCCGCGGGCGCATCGGCGCCCCGGTGCGCCCGGGCGCGATCGGTGATCTGCTTGCCGCGGCTTCCCGCCGGGCGGGCCTGGCGGCGGCCGTGACGCCGCATCAGCTGCGGCACGCCTTCGGGAGCAACGCCGCCGATGCCGGGTGCGGCATCGACGTGGTCGCTGACCTGCTCGGACACGCCTCAGTGTCGTCGTCGCAGGTGTATCTGCATCCCGATCCGGCCCGGCTGCGGGCGGCCGTGGACGCGGTGCCCAGCCCCCGCGAGCAGGCGGGGGTGACGTCGTGACCGGAGCGGCGGTCGTGCGAGCGCTGACGGCCGCTGGGGGCGCGGCCGGTTATGGGCACGTGCTGGCCGGGGTGGAACTGGACGGCCCGGCGCAGCGGCTGGCCGCCCTGCTGGACCCGTCATTCCTTTCCGAGGCCGGCTGGGATCCGGCGGGCCGGGTGCTGTCCCTGCCCGCAGGACACCAGCTGCTGGGCCGCGCGGTATGCCGGGCCGGCGGATGCGCCACGACGGAGCACGCAGGGCTCGGCGGGGTGTGTCATCGCTGCTTCACCCGGCTGACCGGGCAGCGGATGACCGCGGAGCAGATCGCAGGGTCGCCGCAGCTGCCGGCACTGCCGGCCCGCGTGACGCGGTGCGAGGTGCCCGGATGCCAGCGCGGGGCCACGGTGGCACAGGCGATCATGTGTCAGTCGCACGTCCGGCAGTTCCGCCAGCGGGCGGGCGGGCCGGCGATCGGGCAGTTCCTCGCCGATCCCCGGGTCCGGCCGCTGCCGCCGTTCAGCCCGTGCGCGGTCGCGGCGTGCGCCCGCGCCGCCGACAGCGCACGCGGCTACTGCAACACCCACTACCAGCGGTGGCGGGTGGCCACCAAGACCGGTCATGATCTTGACGCCAGGCAATGGCGGCAGGCTGAGCCCGCGGTCGCCGAGGACGGACAGGTCAGTCTGCACGGGCTGCCGCCGCTGGTGGTAGTGCAGGTGCTGTTCGGGATCTGCCAGCGCGCTCGCGGCGGGGCGAAGATCACCGACACTGACCTGCGGGTTGCCTGCCGCGCGCTGGTCCGCCAGCAGGTCACCTCAATCGAGGAGTGCGATTCCGGCAGCGTCCCCGGCAAGCCGGCCCGGAAACTGCTGAACGCGCTGGCGTGTCACGTCCGGCGGGCGCTGGCCGATCCGGCCGCGGAGCAGGCTAAGGACATCTGGGACCTGTCGGTCTTCGGTCATCCCGGGCGGCTGACCTTCGCTGGCATCACACAGCAGTGGCTGCGCCAGGGCGCCAAACGGTGGGCGTCTGAGGATCTGCCGCGTCATCGCGGCAAAGGCGCCACCAACGTCCAGGCGAAGATCCACGCGCTGGCCCGGCTGTCAGAAAGCCTGCGAGCCAGGCCCGATCACGGCGAGCTGCCGGCCGCATTGGGCCGCGCCGACATCGAAGCATTCCTTAACCGTCTCGGCTACCTGGAATCAGCGGGGACGATCAGCCGGTATCACCGCAACGTCATCTGCCGGGGCGCCCGCACCGTGCTGGCCGGCATCCGGGGCATGGGCGTGACCCGGCCCGGGCAGGTCGCCGCCGGACTGCCCGGCGACTTCGTCATCGGCGCTACCGACATTCCCGCCGAGCCGGTGCGCGGCGAGCCCGGCCGTGACCTGCCACCGGAGATCATGACCGTGCTGTGCGCCAGTCTGGAGACCTTGCAGCCAGCTGAGGTCCGGGCCGCCACCCAGATCGCCATCGACACCGGACGGCGTCCCGAAGACATCCTCGGCCTGCCGCTGGACTGCCTGGCCCGCGATAAAGACGGCGCGCCGGTCCTGGTCTATGACAACGCCAAGGCCCACCGGCTGGGCCGCCGCCTGCCGGTCAGCGAGGCCACCGCCACGGTGATCGCCGGCCAGCAGGCCCGTGTCCGGGCCCGGTTCCCCGGCACACCGCCCGCCGAGCTGAGGCTGCTGCCTGCCGCGCGACGCAACCCCGACGGCCGCAGGCCCATGACCATCGACATGCTGGAAGGACGGCATCGCGAGTGGGCAGACCGGCTCGGGCCCCTGCGCACCCGCGACGGCGCCGGGTTCAGCGCGGCCAGGATCGTCCCCTATGCCTACCGGCACACTTACGCCCAGCGGCACGCCGACGCCGGCGTGCCGATCGACGTCCTGGCCGAGCTCCTCGATCACCGCAACCTGAACGTCACCCGGTGCTACTACCGGGTTGGCGAAGACCGCCGCCGCGAGGCGGCCGGCAAGGTGACCGCGCTCAGCTTCGACCGGCACGGCAACCGGATCTGGCGCGACGCCGCCGCCCTGCTGGAATCCGCGCACGCCCGCTATCAGGTCGGCGAGGTCGCCGTCCCCTACGGCCGCTGCACCGAGCCATCCAACGTGCAAGCCGGCGGCGGCGCCTGCCCGGTCCGGTTCCGCTGCGCCGGCTGTGACCACTTCCGCACCGACGTCTCCTACCTCCCCGACCTGACCGCCTACCTCGACGACCTGCTCCGCAGCCGGGAACGCCTCGCCGCCGCCATCAACGGCGTCGACGAGTGGGCCCGCGCCGACGCCACCCCCGCCCAGGAGGAGATCACCCGCATCCGGCGGCTCATCAGCCGCGCCAAGGACGACATCACCAGGCTCAGCGACCCCGAGCGCGCCCAGGTCGACGAAGCTGTGACCGTGATCCGCAGGCACCGTGCCGTGGCTCTGGGCATGCCCTCCGCCCGCATCAGCCCGCCCTCGCCCGCAACCGAGGCCCTCGCATGACACCCACGATGGCGAGCCCGCGGACCGAAGCGATGAGGAAAGGACGCCAGGCTGACTCCGCACGCCGCCGACAGCGCGTCATCGCCGTGCTCAGCCGCGCCACCACCGACGGCACCGAGATCACCGTGTCAGGCATCGCCCGCGCCGCCTCCGTGGACCGGGCCTTCCTCTACCGGCACCGCGACCTGCTCGGCAAGATCCACGCCCTCGAAGCCGCCCCGCCCGCCGCCGACGGCACCGCCGGCCCGGCCGTCACCTGCGCCTCACTGCAAGCCGACCTGCTCGCCGCCCATGAGCGCTCAGTCCGGCTCACCGCCCGCGTCCGGCAGCTTGAACAGCGCCTGTCCGATGCACTCGGTGAGCAGGCCTGGCACGAGTCCGGCCTCGGCGTCCCCGCCGACATCGACGCCCTCAGCCAGCAGATCACCCACCTCGAACAGCAGGCCATCGACCTGCGCCTCCAGCTCGAGGAACGCGACCAGGACCTCGCCGCAGCCCGGGCCGCCAACCGGGAACTCATGGCCCAGCTCAACGCCACCGCACGCCACCGATAACACACCGCACCCGGGTGCTTGAACCACACCTGTCGCGCACGCTAACGTCATTCCATCAGCCTCTGAGCTGCGCAAACGCGAAGGACAGGTTTGCGCCACAGCGGGTGACCCCGGGAGAAGATGCCGGTGTCATCCAGCACAGCGAACAGCAGCCGGTCCGCAGCCTGCCGCAGGCGTCCAGGATGGCCTGGACCTCACCGGCGGTCAGGACCTGCGGAAGCTTGCGGGATGTCTTCAGCGCGATCGCCCGGCGGGCGACTGGCTGGCCCTTGCTGATGTGATGCAGGAACGGCTTCCACCCGCCCCGGCGTCCCGCCGGGGCCCAGGTCACCAGCAGCTCGCCCAGATCCACCCCGTGCCGTGCCGCATGCAGGTAGAACGCGCTGAGCGCCGACAGTTTCCGGTTCACCGTCGACGCGCTCACGTGATGCCCGGCCGAAGGCAGAATCGCGACCCGCCCGTCCCGCCCGGCCGGCGGCAGTCGCAGCCACGACACGAACTCGCCGATGTCCTCCAGGCGGACCTCGCGCCAGTCCAGACCCCGGCCATCCAGGAACGTGAAGTAGTCCTTCAGATCATGGGCATAAGCCAGGACCGTGTTCGGCGACCGCTCAATATCAGTCAGGTAAGCCAGGTAGCGCTCAACCGGGGCAACCGGGAGATCATCGTCCCCCAGCACCGTCCACGACTCAAGCGGCGAGACGGGCGACAGCACCCGCTGAACAAGCATGATTCCTCCGGAAGATCCGCGTAATGGACAGCGGTAGATAACCACGTCCGCCAGGCAGATCCCGGCCCCTCAACCCCTCGTGCTCAACATGCAGGACAGCCCCGCGAGGGCTCCAGATAACGATCGGGTTGGTGGTGCGCAGGTGCACCCAGTGCTCGCAGGGGTAGTCGTAGAACGCCAGCAGCTGGTCCGCATCGTCGGTGATCTTCGCGGCCGCCTTGGGGAACTTCGCGCCGTAGGCCGCGTCGAACGCCTTCGCCGCGGCGCGGGCATGGTCCTTGTCCTCGGCGCCCCAGA
>JBKQQQ010000751.1:0-7350 GCA_052144275.1 Streptosporangiaceae bacterium | reverse complement strand
GGCGGCCAGCAGCCGGTCAAATGCAAGGGTATAGCGGTTCACATCCGAACGCTCTTCGAGGTAGATGTCCCCGGCGAGCGTCTCGACGTACACCATGGCGGGGTCGGTGGGCTCGGGGAAGTCCAGGATGACAAACGCGCCGATCGTCCCGGCGTGTGCGCCTGCACGGTAGGGCATGACCTGAATGGTGGTCTTGCCCTGCTGGGCGGCGTCGGCCAGGTGGCGGAGCTGCCCGCGCATCACCTCGGCGCTGCCGACGACGCGGTGGATGACCGCCTCGTCGATCACGGCCCAGAGCCGGGGTCGGTCATCGCGCGTCAGGATCTCCTGCCGGGCCAGGCGGACTTCAACCAGGCGTTCGACCCCATCGGGGTCCAGCTCTATCGGCCCGTTCCTGAAGATCTCGCGGGCGTAGTCCGCGGTCTGGAGCAGGCCAGGTACGACCACAGGCTCGAAGTTGGCCGACGACATCGCCTGCCACGCCGGGCTCAAGCTTGAACCTGACGGCGATGGCCTGGTCAGGCGCCGTATCCGGCGCACTGGCGTTCAGTTGCGTCACATCCGCTGCCGCTGAGCCCGGGCCGCTGGAAGGTACGGCAGTTGCGTTACACGAGGCACGTACCGTACCCGTTCGGGCCGTAATCGCGTGATACATCGGCACCACGAGTTGAATACGGATAACGAAAAGCGCCACCTTGGCTTTCTCGGCGGGCCTGATCAGTCTGCGTCGGTGGCGGGGAGCAGGACCGCCGAAGGACGCGGGGGATCGTGGTGGATCACCGCCAGGCTACTGGCGGGAGCGGCTCGGCCGGAACTTGATCCAGGCCACGATGGCGACGGCCACCAGCAGCCAGGGGGAGAACAGGACGTGCAGGACGAAGCCGAGGACGGTCAGGGCCACGATGGCGGCTAGGACCAGGGCGATGATCGCGAGCATGGTGATCGGTCTCCTTTGATGCCGGGCGGTTGCGTTCTTGATTCAAGGCTGCCGTCGGCGGCGGCTCCCGTCGATCCGGATCAGCCCCGGTTCGGACCCTGGTGTGCCCCCCAGGGACCTCAGGGTTATCCCTGACCGGACGGCGTTGAGCCGGTAGGGTCGCTACCCCGGGAAGTGCACGACAGACCAGGGCCGGGGAGGGCCGTGTTGTTTCGGCGGCGGGGATGCGATCAGGAATTCGCCGACCAGGTCAAGCGGCTCAAGTCGGAGTACCGTGCTGAAATTCCAGGACTGGACCGGGACGGCGGCGTGCTTGAGGCATTCGTCCTACCGGCAGGCGCACCCGCACCCGTTCGGTCTCAATCGCTTGTCCAGACGGCACTATGAACCCTTCCTCGGTCCGCGTTGGCCTGGGCGGATCCGGCCGGGGGAGCCGTCACAATCGCGGCCATCTCGAGTCTCCTTCTGTCTCGCCAGCACCAATCCGGTGTCTGTCAGAAGAGAGGTCGGAGTCGACCACTCGTTCCGGACATCCGCCGCCTCGGCGAGCCCTTCCTTACGGCACATTGCCGGGTCGCCCCTCTAGTTGACGCAACCAATCAGTTGCTATAAGATAGCAACCAGTGAGTTGCTACTTTTTGGGAGGCTGTCATGGCTTTTCCTGATCGCATCGAGCGGACAGTGGAGCTCGCGCACCCGCCGGGCAAGGTGTGGGCGGCGCTGACCACAGCCGAGGGGCTGGCCGCGTGGTTCGGCAACGAAGCGGCGATCGACCTGCGCCCGGGCGGGGCGGCCCGGATGAAGTGGACCGAAGAAGGGTTCACGGCCGAGATGCGCGTGGAGCGGGTGGAGGAGCCGAACGTCTTCGGCTTCACCTGGCCGGTCTACGGGCTGCCAGAGGACGATCCGCGCCGCACGTATGTCGAGTTCACGCTCGAACCGGCCGGTGCGGGCACGCGGCTGACGGTGGTCGAGAGCGGTTTCGCGCAGCTGCCGGAGGATGCCTACCGCAAGGCGTTCGACGGCAATACCGAGGGGTGGGCGAAAGAGCTCGGCGAACTGGCCGTCTACCTCGATGCCGCCTGACATCGAGGTAGACGCTCACACTGTAGCGACCCCTGACGTCGAGGCGATCGCCGAGCAGGTCTTCACCGCCCTGGCCGACCCGACCCGGCGCGCCATCCTGGCTGCGCTGGCCTCGCAGGGGCCGGTCACGGCCACCGACCTGGCTGCCCGCCTGCCGATCACGCGGCAGGCGATCGCCAAGCACCTGGCCCTGCTGGCCGAGGCAGGCCTGGTGACGGCCGAACCGGGCGAGCGGCGCCGGGTCCGCTACCGGCTGCGCTCGGTGCCGATGCGGGTGGCGCAGCAGTTCCTGGCCGCGCTGGCCCGCGACTGGGACAGCCCGCTCGACGCGCTGAAAGAGCACCTCGACCGGGGTGCATGAACACGGAGAAGGTGGATACCACGATGAAGACCCCCTCGATCGTCACTCCGCAGGAGTGGGAGGCCGCGCGGCAGCGGCTGCTCGTGAAGGAGAAGGAGCTGACCCGTGGCCGGGACAAGCTGGCCGCGGAGCGCCGCCGGATGCCGTGGCTAGCGGTGGAGAAGGACTACGAGTTCGACGGACCCAACGGTAGGACCAGCCTGCTCGACCTGTTCGAGGGCCGCCGTCAGCTGGTCGTGTACCGCGCCTTCTTCGAGCCTGGCGTGGTCGGCTGGCCCGAACACGCATGCCACGGCTGTTCCCTGATGGCCGACCAGGTCGCCCACCTCACCCATCTGAACGCCCGCGACACCACGTTCGCCTATGCCTCGCGGGCCCCGCAGCCGGACATCGCGCGGCTGAAGGAGCGGATGGGCTGGACAATGCCCTGGTACAGCATCACCGACGAGTGGGACGCCGACTTCGGCGTGGATGAGTGGCACGGCACGAACGCGTTCTTCCGCGACGGTGACCGTGTTTTCCGCACCTACTTCGTCAACAACCGCGGCGACGAGGCGCTTGGGAGCACCTGGAGCTACCTCGACCTGACCGCGCTCGGACGCCAGGAGACGTGGGAGGACTCGCCCGAGGGCTATCCCCAGACGCCGCCGTACGGCTGGTGGAACTGGCACGACGAATACGACCATCCCGAGCTAGCGCAGGGCCCGATGAAGTGGCCCGCCGAGGCCGCCAGTCCCGCGCAGCCAGGAGAATGACTATGGACCAGATCCCCGCGATCGCCGATCTCGGCACCAGCCAGGCTAAATTAGGTCGTGCACCTCGTCGGTGAAATCTGGCGCTGATGTGGCGCTGGCCGAGTCGAGCAGCCCGCCTGGTACGCCTCTGCCGACTACGCCGAGGCCCTGGCTGTACGGCAGACAGCTCTGGACTGTCGGCTCCTCTTCGTCGACGGTGAGAACCTGTCGTCGGGTCTCGGATGGCCGGAGGGTGGGGAAGACCTGTGGCGTGAGCGTGCAACTGAACCACACCATCGTCTCGTGCCGTGACCAGCAGCGGTCGGCGGCGTTCCTCAGCGGGATCCTCGGCTTGCCGCCACCGACCCGGTTCGGCCCGTTCCTGGTGGTAGCGGCCGACAACGATGTCTCACTGGACTTCGCCGAACGCAGCGGGCCGATCGGCGCCCAGCACTACGCGTTCCTGGTCGGCGACGAGGAGTTCGACGCTGCCTTCGGCCGGATCCGCGACCAGGGCCTGTTCCTGGTCGCGGCGCTGAGTGCCCGCTGGGACTGGTACCTCGCTCAAGAGCCAAGAGGCAAGGTCGTCCGGTGCGAGCTGAAGGCCGAACTACCCGACCCCACGGAAGCGGCCGGATCCGCACAGCACGCATTACTACGCCGGCTTCGAGATTGCCTCCGAGCCCTGTGAAGATGAGTGAGCAAGGCGCATTGCGACAGCTGCGCTCATGGACGCTTCAGGAACCTGAAATAGAACGCCGCGAACACCAGGACAATCCCGACGTTTACTATCAGCCGCTCCCAGAACTGGTGCCTGAAGAACAGGACGTCCACGCCGACCACGACGGCTACCATCGCGAGCACGTAAAGCACGACGGCTGCCTGTCTTCCCATCGTTCCTGTCTACTATGTGCGACGGAGTGGAGCAAGAGCGGCGCTGGTTTCAGTGAAACGCTTGCGCTGGCTGAACGGGGTCAGGAAATCCAGATGTGACCGAACGGGTCGCGGAGCATCGACTGCCGGGCACCGTAGGACATGTCGTCGGAGGCCTGAGAAGTTCGGCACTGGCTGCCACGGCCTGGGCAGTCAAGGCGTCCACGTCTGGCACGTAGACGTGCAGGGCAACGGACGCGCCGATCGCACTGGGGGGCGAGAACGGAGCGTCGGCGTCGCCGAGCATGAGGGCGGAGCCGTGAATGCTGATCTCGGCGTGGATGATTCGCCCGTCATCGCCTTCGAGCCGGCGGCCCGCGTGATGCAGCGGTGACACTGCCAGCGCATACTGCGGACGTGCTGCCAAGTCACGTTCCATTGATTCGCAAGACCTCGCCACGCCCGGTCCGCAACGCCATGCCTCAGGCGGCACGGAATCCACGCCCGGTCCACGACGCCATGCCTCAGGCGGCATGGAATACTGCCGGGCAAGTATCGGCGGAGTCAGGTATCGGCCACGACTTCAGCCGGATCCGGGTGCACTCGGATCTGTCCGCAAGTTACCTGACCAGCGAGGAGGCGCCGCCCTCTGGAACCGCCGCACGCTTCATCGGTTGCGGGCTGTCTAGCCGCCCGCAATCCGGCGCCACGGTGTCGCCTGCGCCACCGCCGCCGTCCAGCGTGTCGCCTGCGTCATCGCCACCGGCCAGCGTGGCATCTGCGTGCAGCATCAAGACCCAAATCCGGGCCGCGCCTGACGGCACCAACCGGTCCCGGCTGGCTCCTCCGCTCACGGTCGGGGTCTGCGAAGAAGCCCTGTTCACGCTCGAGGGGGCCGACAGCGCCGACTGGACAGCCAGCGCCGGGGAGCCGAACTCCGGGGAAGGGCGGCCGTCCCTGACCTGGAGGGCTCCTTCGCAGGCCAACAATGCAATCACCATCACCGCGCAGCCTCCTTCACCTTCTCCGGAGATTGCGGTGAGCCCGTGTACCATCCAAGTTTCCACGGTGGCGCCCTCGGGCATCAGGTTTGAAAGGGAGAGAGTTACACCATTTGGCGCGGGCACTGCCGGAGCTGGCATGGACCTGAAGTACAACTTCGAACCGAAAAACGTGTCGTTCGGAAACACTCAATTTCGGGAGGAGGCGGGCCCGGCGTCAGACGTTACCGGCTATTTCAAGAACACGGAAAAGTTCCGCGATCTCTCCCACAAGCCGAACGAGCGTTGGAAAAGAATCGACTGGGATAACACCTTTAGTTCCGATCGCGCGGAGACTCCAATCCTGCCCGAGCCCTGGTCGGCGGGTTCTTTTAAGTGGGTGATTCCCTACAATTACGGTCCCGCCCGCGACAGGGGTGCGGGCACTGAATTCACGCGCCTCGAGCAGGTTTTTTCGATCAATGCCTTTGGCGACGTGACCATTACCAAGGGTGACCGCCAGCATAGTGCCAGCGTAACGCGCACACCGGAGGGGGAAATAATTTAAGGATACAGGCAGGCGGATCGGGAGCTGCATATAGGGGAACCGTCGGTAATGCGCGATAAGCCGGGCAATTCCTGAGACAGGCGTCCCGGCGTGATCAGCATCGTTCGGGTTCGGGCAGGTCGTTGTTGACGGTGGCCTGCAAAACCGCGTGGTCTGTGTCGAAGTAGCGGTGAGCCAGGTGGTCACGCATGCGCGCGATCTGCGTCCAGGGGATATCTGGCTGGGAACCCAGCATCTCGGCAGGCAACGCCTTAACGGCTTCGCCGATCTCCAGCAGCCGAATGCGGACGGCGTCGAATACCAGCCCGTCAGATAGATCGCCTCGTTGCAGGTGGGAACGGATGGCATCGATGGCGGCCTGGATATCGGATAGTCGCTGCCGCTCCCGGTAGGTCACAGTGCTACCAGGTCAGGCTCAACGCGCGCGCGAACGGCGGGCTTGAGATCGCTCGCTGGCACCAGGTCCACCTTGGCGCCGAGAATGGCCTCCAGCTCAGCCTGGACCCGTCCGAGCCCGAGCAGGCCCATCCCCGGCGGCAGGTCCGCGAGCAGGTCCACGTCACTGTCGGCGCGATCCTCGCCGCGAGCCACGCTACCGAATACCCGCAGGTTACTCACGTCATGGGCGGCGGCCGCCGCCGCCAGTTCGCGCCGCTTGTGCCTGACCAGCTGTCCAACCGGACCGGACAGCCTGCTCAACTGAGGGGGCTGCCACTGAATATCCACCACGAGGTCATATCCAGTCGCATCGATCAGCCGGGCGAGGGTCGGGAGCGCAGGCTGACGCCGTCCGGCTTCATAAGCGCTGATCACGCTCTGCGCGACTCCCGCTCTGACGGCCAGCTCCGCCTGTGACAGACCCGCGCCGACCCGGGCCCGCCGCAACAGGCTCCCGGCCGTTTCGTCTGTATGATCCACGACACCAATTATAGCGGATCGTCGAAATTTTGGCTGGATGCCCGTTACAGGGCAGGGCGCAGCCGGGTACGGATGTCCTCCCTACGCGCCGGGGAGGACGTCGATGTCGAATTCGTTGCCCTCGGGGTCGGCCATGCACCGCCACCGGAAACCCTCGAGCTCGCGGGTGTTTCCCGGTTCGAGCCAGCGGCCGCCGAGCTTCTCTATCTCCGCCGTCGACTGGTCCAGGTCGTCCACCACCAGGTCGAGGTGCACCCGGTTCTTGCCCAGCTTGGCGTCGGCCACCCGCTGGAACCCGGCCGTGAGGCCGTCCTCCGTCGGCGACAGGACGAGGAACTCTCCGTCGCCGATCTCCGTGTCCACGGTTACGGCGAGCAAGCCGCACCAGAACCTGGCCAGGGCCGCCGGGTCGGCGGCGTCGATCACGAGATAACCCACCTTCGCTGGCATATCAGTCTCCCTTCGACGCGTGATTGACCGAAATACGTACGGCGGGCGTGCCGAGCAGCCGTTTGGCCTCGCGGATGCCGCTGGTCAGCGCGCCGTCGGCGGACGGCGCCCTCCACGACGGACACATCAACGATGTCGTCGTGGCCGGACTTGCCCGCCAGCACGCCCACGTTCCTGGCCAGCTCCTCGTTCATCGGCTCCGTGTCACACATGCGGAGCAGACGGCTCAGGCTGGCCTGCCGGGAACCTCCTCGCCACGCCTCCGCCAGAACCGGGGCAGGAACCGCGGGGACGACCTCCTCGGCCAGGTAGCCGGCGTGCAACGCCTACGGCCTGAGCCGGTACGTGCGGAGCGGTCTCAGCCCGGCTCGTGGTAGCGGACGGGGGTCGAGTACCGCGGGTCCTCGTGGCTGGCCCAGTAGCGGTCCCGGAGCTGGAGGGTC
>JBKQQQ010000750.1:0-4051 GCA_052144275.1 Streptosporangiaceae bacterium | reverse complement strand
ATCATCGACAAGATGACGTCGGCCGGAGCTGCGGTGCACGTTCTGTGCTACACCCGCGGCGAAGCGTCCACGCTGAACCAGGCCGGCGCCGACCTGATCCGGCAGCGGGCACGGGAACTGCGGCAGGCCGGGGCGGCGCTCGGTGTCTCGACCGTGGCGCTGCTTGACTATCCCGACGGCCGCCTGGCCGCGGTGCCTGCCGCCGAGCTGGCCGCGCACGCCGCGGGGCTGGCCGGCCGGTATCATCCCAGCGGGCTGCTGGTCTTCGACGACACCGGCATCACCGGTCATCCTGACCACCGGGCCGCCACAGCCGCGGCCGTCCGAACCGCCGGACCGCTGAGCCTGCCCGTGCTGGCCTGGGCGCTGCCGGCCGGCATCGCCGGCCGCCTGCGAGCCGAGACAGGCCAGCCGTTCGCCGGCCAGGCGCCCGGGCGGCTTGACTTCGTCATCCGGGTCAGCCGGGCCCGGCAGCGGCAGGCCGCGCTGCTGCATGCCAGCCAGGTATCGCCCGGAGCGCCGCTGTGGCGGCGGCTGGAGCTGCAAGGAGACGTCGAGCACCTGCGCTGGCTCGTGCGTCCGCCTGGCGCAGCTGGAGCCGGGTGACCTGCGCATTCCGCTTCCAGCCGGAATTGAAGCACGGCTGGCAGTACTTACGAAGGTCCTGGCCATGGGGGCCGTCCGGCCTGATGGATACCGTGCCGGGGTATGGAAAGCTGTCTGGCGGGGTGCAGGAAGGGAGGCGGCTTAATGACATCGGTGACGTACCGGGTCACCGGGATGACCTGCGAGCACTGCGGGCGTGCGGTGTCCGGTGAACTCAGGGCCCTGGACGGCGTCAGCGACGTGACGGCGGTCCTGGTCCCCGGCGGAGCCTCCGCGGTGACGGTCACCAGCGGCCGGCCGCTGGCACGGCAGGCCGTCACGGACGCCCTCGATGAAGCCGGCGACTACCAGCTCGCCGGGAGCTGAACAGGCCGCCGGGCGGCCATGCCGGCCGCCAGGTCAAGCCTCGGGCCGGGCGTGATACCCGGTCCGTTCGGCTTGAAGATCTTTTCCCGAACGGCCGTGGTGCACGCGACAGCGTAAGGAAGGGGGCGATGCGCGGATGAGCATGGTCACGGGCGTGAGCCCGGCCGCCGCGCCGGAAGGTGCGGTGCGCGCCGTGGAGCTGGCGATCGGCGGGCTGACCTGCGCCTCGTGCGCGGCCCGGGTGGAGAAGAAGCTCAACAAGCTCGACGGCGTCACCGCGACGGTCAACTTCGCCACCGAGACCGCCCGGGTGAGTTTCCCGGCCGCGCTGCCCGCCACCGACCTGATCTCGGTGGTCGAGCAGGCCGGCTACACCGCGGCCCTGCCCGCGCCACCCGGCGACCCGGCCGGGGGTGCGGCAGAAGAGGACGGCGCCGGCGAGGCATCCGCGTTGCGGAAGCGGCTGCTGGTGTCACTGGCGCTGGCCATCCCGGTGGTGGCGCTGGCGATGATCCCGCCCCTGCAGTTCCGGAACTGGCAGTGGGCCTGCCTGGCGCTGGCTTCCCCGGTGGCCGTGTGGGGAGCGTGGCCGTTCCACCGCGCCGCGGTCGTCAATGCCCGGCACGGCGCCGCGACCATGGACACGCTGGTCTCGGTCGGGGTCACCGCGGCGTACCTGTGGTCGGTGTACGTGCTGTTCTTCGGCGACGCGGGCCGGGCGGGCGCGCACATGAGCGCCGCCTGGCTGGCCCCGGGTGGGCTAGCAGAGCGCAGCGGGACGGCAGCCATCTACCTGGACGTCGCCGCCGGGGTGACGGTACTCATCGTGCTCGGCCGCTATCTGGAGGCCCGGGCGAAGCGGCGCGCGGGCGCGGCGCTGCGGGCGCTGCTGTCGCTGGGCGCCAGGGACGCCGCCGTGCTACGCGACGGCCGCGAGGTGCGGGTCCCGGTGGGGCAGCTGGCCGTGGGCGAGGAGTTCGTGGTCCGGCCAGGGGAGAAGATCGCCACCGACGGCGTCGTCACCTCGGGCAGTTCGGCGGTGGACACCTCGATGCTCACCGGTGAGCCGGTCCCGGCCGAGGTGGGCCCGGGCGACGGGGTGGCCGGCGGGTGCGTGAACGCCGGCGGGCGGCTGGTGGTCCGCGCCACCGCGGTGGGTGCCGGTACCCAGCTCGCGCAGATGGCCAGGCTGGTGACCGAGGCGCAGGCCGGCAAGGCGCCGGTGCAGCGGCTGGCGGACCGCGTTTCGGCCGTGTTCGTCCCCGTCGTCATCGCCGTCGCGGTCGTAACGCTGGCCGGGTGGCTGGCGGCCGGCCAGCCCGCCGGGGCCGCGTTCACCGCCGCGGTGGCCGTGCTGATCGTCGCCTGCCCGTGCGCGATGGGCCTGGCTACCCCGACCGCCATCCTGGTCGGCACCGGCCGCGGCGCGCAGCTCGGCATCCTGATCTCCGGACCGGAGGTGCTGGAGTCCACCCGGGCCGCCGACACCATCGTGCTGGACAAGACCGGCACCATCACCACCGGCAAGATGAGCCTGACGGACATGGCCGCCGTACCCGGTGTGGATGCCGGCGAGCTGCTGCGGCTGGCCGGGGCGGTGGAGGACGCCTCCGAACATCCCATCGGCGCGGCCATCGCGGCCGGCGCCAGGGAACGGCTGCGGGAAGACCCGCGCGGCCCGGAGCTGCCCGCCGTGGAGAGCTTCGCCAGCGCCCGGGGGCTCGGCGTCTCAGGCGTCGCCGGCGGGCACGCCGTGGCGCTAGGCCGGAAAGGCTGGCTGGAATCGCAGTGGGCGCTGCGGGTCCCTCCCGATGTGGCCGCCCGTGCGGCCGGCGCGGAGGCCGCGGGCCAGACCGTGGTGTTCGCCGCCTGGGACGGGCAGGTCCGCGGCGTGCTGATGGTCGCCGACACGATCAAGCCCACCTCGGCGGAGGCGATCCGGCGGCTGCGCGGCCTGGGCCTGCGGCCCGTCCTGCTCACCGGCGACAACGACCGTGCCGCCCGGTTCGTGGCCGATGCTGTCGGAGTCCGCGAGGTGATCGCAGGGGTGCTTCCGGCGGGCAAGGTGGAGGCGGTCAGGCGGCTGCAAGACGCGGGCCGGGTGGTGGCGATGGCCGGCGACGGGGTCAACGCCGCCGCCGCCCTGGCCCAGGCCGACCTGGGCCTGGCGATGGGCACCGGCACCGACGCCGCGATCCAGGCCAGCGACCTGACCCTGGTCCGCGGCGACCTGCTCGCCATCCCCGACGCGATCCTGCTGTCCCGCCGCACGCTGGCCACGATCAAGGGCAACCTGTTCTGGGCGTTCGGCTACAACACCGCCGCCATCCCGCTGGCCGCGCTGGGGTTCCTCAACCCGCTGATCGCCGCCGCCGCGATGGCGTTCAGCTCCGTGTTTGTCGTCACCAACAGCCTGCGGCTGCGCCGGTTCCGCCCCGCCGGGCATGACACGGTCATGCCAGCCGGGACCGCGCGATGAGTGCAGGCTGGCTCGCGGCCTCGTGCACAGAGCCGACGGCGAGCAGGCGGAGGTGAGCCCTGGCACGCCGGCACCGGTACGAGTCCGACGTCGCCAGCGGCCGCGGCAAGCCCGGAGGCCGCGGATTCGGCCGTCTTCGGGCCCTGGCAGGCGCCGGCGATCGTGACCCCTCCACGGCGGTCCCGACCGGCCGCAGCTTCGGGTGGATCTCGCCGAAGAACCCGTCCCGCCCGACCGGAAGCTTCAGCGCCTGGATCAGCTCGTCGGCGAACTTCAGGTAGACCGAACGGCGCTCGCGTGACTCGGTGAGCAACTGCTCATTCTGGCCGTGGGTGCGCATGTCCTGGTACAGGTCGTACTGGCGGATGCCGTCGCCGTGCCGTGCGGCCAGCAGGAAGCAGTGCACGGCGGCGGTGCAGCAACCGTTACCCGAAGGGCATTCCCTCATCCCGGCCGGCCTTTCGCCAGTCCCGCTAGTGCCGATGGTCCGTCCGGCTATCCGGTGGCGCGACGGGCGCGCTGTCCGCGGTATGGGCGGGCAGCCGGGCGGAGTAGATGGAGTACCCGTCGACGTGGAAGGCGACGAGGGTGGCGATCCCG
>JBKQQQ010000749.1:0-2792 GCA_052144275.1 Streptosporangiaceae bacterium | reverse complement strand
GCCGAACGACTCGCCACCGGTGTTCGGCGAGCAGAACACATCGACCGAGTGCAGCACGCGGACCTTGTCGTCCTCGCTGACCTGCCCGAGCAGCACGACCCGGTCGCGCAGTCCGGCCGGCACCCGGTGCAGCACCTCCTCGGCGTCCGCGGCCGGGCCCGCGATGAGCAGCCGCAGCCCGGGGCGGGCTGGGCCGAGGATCTCGAACGCCTTGAGCAGCACGGACAGGCCCTTGCGCGGCTCGTCAAGACGGCCGAGAAAGCCGATCGCGCCGCCCGGTCCCGGCCAGCCCGGCAGCGGGTCCGCCTTACGGTAGCGGCGGGTGGCGACGCCGTTCGGGATGACCACCGCGTCACCGCCGATGTGCTCGACCAGCGTGGTGCGGGCCGCCTCGGACACCGCGATCCGGCCGTTGATCTTCTCCATCCCGGTGCGTACCACCGGGTAGGTGACCAGCAGGATGCGGGATCGCGGGATCGCGGTGTGCACGGTGGCGACGATCGGCCCGCTGGCCACCCAGCAGGCCAGCAGCGACAGGCTCGGGATCTCGGGCTCGTGCACGTGCAGCACGTCGAACCCGCCCTCCTTGATCCAGCGCCGCACCCGGCTCACCGACAGGAAGCCGAACGACAGCCGCGCCACCGACCCGTTGTAAGGCACCGGCACGGCCCGGCCGGCCCCGACCACGTAACGCGGCAGCGGCGTGTCGTCGTCCGCCGGGGAGATCACCGAGACCTCGTGGCCCTCGTCGATCAGCGCCTCGGCCAGGTCCCTGATGTGCTGCTGCACGCCGCCCGGCACATCCCATGAGTACGGGCAGGTGATCCCGATCTTCATGACTCGCCCCGGGGAGCCGGCACCCGGGCCGCGAGCCGGGCCGGGTCAAGGTCGGCGGTGAACACCCGCTGCAGCATGTGCCAGTCCTGCGGGTGCTCGGCGATCGCCTCGCTGAACACCTGGGCCATTTGCTGGCTCATCGCCGCGACCTTCTCGGCGCGGGCGCCGGTCTCGGGCACCGGGATCTCGGCATAGATGCACGCGCCCCAGTCGTCTCCGTCGAACCAGGTCGCGGTCGGCATCAGCGCCGCGCCGGTGTGCACCGCGAGCGCGGCCGTGGCGGCGATCCGCGCCTTCTCTCCGAACATCTCGACCTCGACCCCGCTTTCCTTCAGGTCGCGGTCGCTGACCAGGCAGACCAGGCCGCCGGCCCGCAGCCGCTGAGCCAGGGTGCCGAACGGGCTGCCTCCGCCGGTCAGCGGCAGCACCTCGAACCCCAGGCTCTGCCGGAACCGCACGAAGCTCTCGTAGACCGACTCGGGCCGCAGCCGCTCGGCGACGGTGGTGAGCTTCCCCGCCCCGCGGGCGATGACCCAGGCGCCAGCCTGCTCGAAGTTGCCCATGTGCGGCAGCGCGATGATCACGCCCCGGCCGGCCTTGAGGCAGGAGAACATCGCTTCCTCGCCCGGGCCCCGGAAGTGCATCCCGGTCACCAGCCGCTCGATGGGGGTCACCGGCAGCCGGAACACCTCCAGCCAGTACCTGGCGTAGGACTGCAGCCCGGCCCGGGACAACGTGCGCAGTTCCTTGCCGTCCACCTCGGCCGTGCCGTTTTTCCAGCTCAGCACGCGGCGCAGGTTGGCCTCGAGCACCTGGACCTTCGGCCCCTGCCGGCGCCACGCGATGTCGGCCACCTCGGAGAACACCCAGCGCGCCCACGACTGCGGAAGGCGGCAGATCACCGTCCAGCCCAGCTGGTACGCAACCCCGGTCAGCCGTTCACTCAGCCGACGACTCAGTACGGCCACCGTTTACCTTTCTCAGCCATCCTGATCCCCCGGAGAGCCACCCTGGTCTCCGGGAGCCTTCGCTGCCTTATGTACCGCGTGCACTCGCTGCCAGAAAGTAAAGGCGCTGCCGGCCGCGAGCCCCCAGAGTCCCACGTTGAGAATGTACGGCACGCCGAGGCCGGACACACCGACGGCCACTAGCGAGATCACCATGCGCTCGGGCCGTTCGATCAGGCCCACGTCGCAGCGCAGGCCCAGGCCCTCGGCCCGTGCCTTGACATACGACACCAAGTTGCCCGCCACCAGGCAGAACAGCGACACCCCGGCGAGCAGCGGGTTGCGCCCACCGAGCATGAACCAGATCACCAGGCCGCTGAAGATGCCGGCGTCGGCGATCCGGTCCATGGTCGAATCCAGGAACGCGCCCCAGGTGCCTGTGGTGCCCTTCATCCGGGCCAAGACGCCGTCCAGCATGTCGAGGAACACGAAGATCGTGCAGGTGAAGGCGCCGGGGAACAGTTCGCCGATGGGGAACAGGCCGAGCGCGCCTCCGGCCACGCCCACCGTGCCGATGACCGTGATGGCGTTCGGCGTGATCGGGGTGCGCGCGAGCACCTTCCCCACCGGGGTGAACAGGCGCGTCATGGCGGGCCGCAGCACGTTCAGCATGGCCGTCCGATCCTACCGCCGGGCTGAGCTTGAGTTTTCTGCCGCTGGGCTGGGCTTCACTTTCCGGCAACCGGGGAGATTCTTTCCGTGGGGCTTGTGGACACGGTGCTCGCGGGTTAAGGCTGGTCGTGCGCACCCAGCGATCGCAAGGAGGCGAACGGCAGTGACAGCTACAGGCAGTGGGGCGGGAGGAGCCGCGGGCAGGGCACCGGCGGCCGATCAAGTACGGAATGTGGTGCTGGTCGGCCATTCTGGTACCGGGAAGTCCAGCCTGGTCGAGGCGCTGCTCGCCGCGACCGGCACCATTCAGCGCCCGGGCAGCATCGAAGAGGGCAC
>JBKQQQ010000748.1:0-25598 GCA_052144275.1 Streptosporangiaceae bacterium | reverse complement strand
CTCCTGGTCCCCCTCCCAGATCTGATCCGGGCCAGGCGGGCACCGTAAGCTTCACGTACCGGCGCGACGATACCTGGAGCCCAGATCATGCCCTCGTCAGTTCCCGTGATCGACCTGGATCCCTGGTTCGGCGCAGACGCGGCGGCCCGCGCGGCCGTCGCCGCCGAGGTCGACGCCGCGCTCCAGAGCGTGGGCTTCTTCCTGATCAGCGGGCATGGCGTGCCTGACGACCTACGCGCCCGGGTCCGCGCCGAGGCGCGGGCGTTCTTCGCGCTGCCGCCCGGGGCCAAGCGGCGCTACGCCGTCACCGTCGGCGGCCGGGGCTGGCTGCCGCCCGGCGTCGAGGCGAACGGCTACGCCGAGGGCACACAGACACCGCCGGACCTGAAGGAATCATTCGCGGTCGGCGCCGACCAGCCGACCGGCGACCCCGACGTCGACGGGTACTGGTTCCAGCCCAACGTCTACCCGGCCGAGGTGCCCGCGCTCAAGCCCGCGGTCGTCGCCTACCTGGCCCGCATGCGCGCCCTCGCGGACGAGTTGCTCGTGCTGTGCGCCGCCGCGCTGGGCCTGGAACGTGACTTCTTCACCCGGCACACCGGGCACGCCACGCACACGATGAACATCAACTGGTACCCGCCGATGGCGGTGGCCGGCCAGCCGGAACCCGGCCAGTTCCGGATCGGCCCGCACACGGACTTCGGCACCGTCACCATCTTGGACCGCGAGCCGGGCCGCGGCGGCCTGCAGGTGTGGACCGCCGAAGACGGCTGGGCGGACGCGCCCTACGTGCCCGGCGCCTTCACGATCAACACCGGCGATCTGCTCGCCCGCTGGAGCGGCGGCCGGTGGAAGTCCAACCGGCACCGCGTGCTGCCGCCGCAAGCCGAGGCGCCGGATGAGGACCTGGTCTCGCTGGTCTACTTCTACGAGGCGGACCACGACGCCGTCATCGAGTCGCTGCAGCCGCCGATCGGCCGCCCGAACGACTATGCACCGGTCGTGTCGGCCGAGTTCCTGAAGGAACGCCTGGACGCGATCACGATCGGTTAGCTGGCGTCGCGTAACAACAACGATGGAACATGGGTGTCGCGGGGACGACCACGATGCTCCATCGTTGCCGCTTCCGGGGAGGTGCGAAGGTGCTGGCTGCACGGCGGAAGTGACGGAAGCTGGCGGAAGTGACGGAAGCTGGCGGAAGTGACGAGGGGGGCGAGCGGGCGGCGGCCTGATCGGTTAGTAGTAGTAGGGGAACCGCGTCCAGTCCGGGTCGCGTTTCTCCAGGAACGCGTCCCGGCCTTCGACGGCCTCATCGGTCATGTAGGCGAGCCGGGTCGCCTCGGTCGAGAACACCTGCTGACCGACCAGCCCGTCGTCGATGAGGTTGAACGCGAACTTCAGCATGCGCTGGGAGGTCGGGCTCTTCGCGTTGATCGTGGCCGCCCAGTCCAGCGCGGTACGCTCCAGGTCCGCGTGCGGCACGACCGCGTTGACCATGCCCATCCGGTGCGCGTCCGCCGCGTCGTAGGTTTCGCCGAGGAAGAAGATCTCCCGCGCGAACTTCTGGCCTACCTGGCGAGCCAGGTAGGCGGAGCCGAAGCCGCCGTCGAAGCTCCCCACGTCGGCGTCGGTCTGCTTGAAGCGGGCGTGCTCGCGGCTGGCCAGGGTGAGGTCGCAGACGACATGCAGGCTGTGCCCGCCGCCCGCGGCCCAGCCCGGCACGACGCAGATGACCACCTTCGGCATGAACCGGATCAGCCGGTGCACCTCCATGATGTGCAGGCGCCCGGCCCGGGCCGGATCGATGGTCTCGCCCGTCTCGCCGTCGGCGTACTGGTATCCGCTGCGGCCGCGGATGCGCTGGTCGCCGCCGGAGCAGAAGGCCCATCCGCCGTCCTTCGGCGACGGGCCATTGCCGGTGAGCAGCACGCATCCCACATCACTGGACATCCGGGCGTGGTCCAGCGCCACGTACAACTCGTCGACCGTGTGCGGGCGGAAGGCGTTCCTGACCTCGGGCCGGTTGAAGGCGACACGGACCGTGCCCGAGTCGACGGCGCGGTGGTAGGTGATGTCGGTGAACGAAAACCCTTCGACGCGACGCCACCGCTCAGGTTCGAAGATCTCAGAGACCATGGCCCCATTGTGGCCGAAGCCAGCTATCCGCCGACGCCGACGCGCAGGTTGCCGACGTCCGGGCCGCAGAAGTCGCCGCTCCGCACTGGCGTCACATCATCAGCGATGTCATCATCGCGTAACACGCCTGACATCATCGGGCGTGAGGATATGGGTCATTTATCTCATTCCGAGGAGCGCGCCCGATGACCGACACCCTGGACACGATGACCGCTGCCGCTGTCGTCGAGCGCCAGAAGCTGCAGCGCCACTTCGGCCGCTTCGACATCCTGTTCTTCCTCATCTGCACCATCGTCGGCGTGGACACGATCGCCACGGTCGCGCAGGGCGGCGGCGAGGCCTTCACCTGGATGATGATCTTCGCCGTCGTCTTCTTCGTCCCGCAGGCGCTGCTGTTCGCCGAGCTGCGCCGCAGCCACCCGGACACGCCCCGCCCGTTCCGGATGCCCGCCTACCGGCCGCTGACCGTCATCCTGATGGTCCTGGTGGCCATCGCCAGCGTGCAGCTCATCGCCCCCGGGCTGGGCAAGTCCTGGTTCGGCGCCGACTTCATCCCGTCGAACTGGACATACGCCGAGCGGTACACCTACCTGTGGACCGAGCTCATCCCGGTGCTGCTCTTCATCGCCGTCGGCGTGCTCTTCTGGTGGCTGGGCCGGCGGACCCGGGCGCAGGCCGCCACGGTGGATGCGGCCGCCCCGGTCAGCTGACAGGATGTGCTGGGGGCCAGGCGCGACCACGGGGTTCAGCCAGGAGCCGGTCCGGGCAGGCGGAAGCCGTCGACCTCGATGCCGAACTCGGCGCCCGCCCGCAGGGCGACGTCGAACAGGTACTGCCCGACCGAACGCTCGCAGTGCAGCAGGTACGACCGAATGCCGTCCAGGTCGTCGCGGATCACGTCGGTGGCCACGGCGGCGACCGCGGTCCGCAGCGCGGCCCCGTCCGGCACGAGATCGTCACTGAGGTCGATGGCGGAGAGCTTGGCCAGGACACCGGCCGACCGGTTGCCGGTCAGCCGGATGAGGGCCCGGCCGTGGGTAAGGTCGACCCAGGTCGCACCGCTATCCCGGGCGTCGGATCCGACCAGTTGCACCAGCCCGGCGGTCAGCGCGGAAGCCTGCCCGACCGGGCCGATCAGCAGCCATTCTCCCGGCCCGGAGCCGACGACGAGGGTGCCGACCGGGTCCCGCGCGGCGCGGCCGAACCGGACACCGCACACCTCGGCGCGCCGGCCGGTCAGCGAGTACTTCAGCGCCACCTTCGCCAGCGGCGTGCAGTCGGTCAGGGTCAGGTCCGGGCTGGCCGCGCGCACGGCACTGACCTGCCAGCCGGCCACCACGGTGACCGGTCCGGCGGGCGCGATGGGGCTGCGGGCCAGCGGTGCCGGCCAAGACGGCCCCGGGCTGGGGGCTGCGGAGGCCACGGCTGGCTCCGCGGTTAGGGCCGGCTCCGCGGTTACGGCCGGCTCGGCGGTTACGGCCAGCTTCGCGGTTACCGCCAGCTCGGCGGTTACGGCCGGCTCCGAGACAGGCAGCTCAGGCATGCGTGCGCCTTCCGTCCGGGTCGACGTGGGCTAGCTGCGGGGTGACCCGTGCCTGGATCTCGCGGCCGGTGGGCAGCCGCACGGTGACGAGGGTGCCCGGGCCGGCGAGATGTACCGCCACCTGGGCCAGGCAGACGGACCGCCGCAGCGTCGGTGACATCCGGCTTGAGGTGATCCGCCCGGCGATCCGCGCACCGCCCGCGCCGTCGGCGCCCGCGCCGACACCACCTGGTTCGACGATGAGGCTGGCCTCGTCGGGAACGACCGAACCGTCGAGCGGCTGCAGCCCCACCAGGCGCGGGCCTTCCTCGCCGGCGAGCTGCCAGGCCAGTTCGGGCTGGCCCAGGAAGTCGTCCTTGTCCAGCTTGATCGCCGGGCCCAGGCCGGCGCTGAAGCCGCGGGTCAGGCCGTCGGTGTCCTGGCCGACGATGAAGTGGCCCTGCTCCAGCCGCAAGATCCGCTGCGCCTCCACCCCGAACGGGGCGACGCCCAGGTCGGCGCCTGCCGCCAGGAGCGCCTCCCAGACGTGCAGCCCGTAGCCGGCCGGAACGTGCAGCTCGTAGCTGAGCTCGCCGGTGAAGCCGATCCGCCAGACGACGCAGTCGTCCACCCCGGCGATCCGCCCGGCCCGCACGTGCATGTACGGGAAAGCCTCCGGGGCGAGGTCGATGCCCTCGCTGAGCCTCCCCACCAGCTCTCGCGACGCCGGCCCGGCCACGTTGACGCTGGCATACGCGGTCGTCACCGGGGTGATCGCGACCCGCCAGTCCGGGTGGGCGGTCTGCAGCCAGCTCTCGGCCCACTCCCAGACGGCCGCCGCGCCCGAGGAGGTGGTGGACATCAGGTAGCGCTCGGGTCCCAGGCGGCCGGTCACGCCGTCGTCGAGTACCACCCCGTCCTCGGTGCACATGACGCCATACCGGGTCCGGCCGATCTCCAGCCGGGACCACTTGTTGACGTACAGCAGGTTGAGCAGCCGGGGCACGTCGGGGCCGCGCAGGTCGAGCTTGCCGAGCGGGGTGACGTCGATGATGCCGGCACGCTCGCGGACGTTCCGCGCCTCCGCGGCCGGGTCCCCGTAGCTGTCCGGCCGGATCCAGGCCCCGGCGATCAGCGGCCGGGCGCCGTGCGCCTCGTGCCAGTACTGCATGGGAGAGTAGCGCACCGGCTCGTACGACCGCCCGGCCAGCGCTCCGAGGGTGACGGGCACGTACGGCGGCCGCCACGTGGTGGTCCCGGTCTGGGCCACGGACCGGGACGTGGCCTGGGCCACGATCGCCACCGTGTTGACGGTCTCCAGCTTGCCCTGCACCGGCCCCATGGTCGCGGTGGTGAACCGCTTGGCCAGCTCGACCGAGGAGAAGCCCTCGGCCACCGCCCCGATCAGGTCCCGGGACGATACGTCCTCGCTGAAGTCGACGATCCCGTGCGTGCGGCCCTTGAACAGCTCGGGATGCGGGTCCACCGGCAGGGCCGGGAGCGGCAGGGGCTGGACGGCGGGGCCCTCCCCAGGGGGAGAGGGGCGGGTGGGCACCGCGACGGCTCGGGCCCGGGCGGTCGCGGCCGCGCGGCGGGCAGCCTCGGCTCCGGTCGCGGCCGCGTGCGCGATCACCTCGTCCAGCGGGCCGTCGCCCGCGATCCCGCCGGTCACGAGCACGTCCGCCGGCAGCGTGGCCTGGTCGGGGAAGAACCGGGCGGCCCGCGGATCGTAGCGGGGGCGGTTGCCGGCCATGTTCAGCAGGGACGTGGGCGCGGTCCAGCCGGTCGCCGTCACCACGAGGTCGCACTCGATCGTGCTGCCGTCGGCGACCTGGACGGCGCGCACCCCGGAGCGGCCGTGGACCGCGGCCAGGTCGCCGCCGCGGCGGGCGTCCTCCACCCGCGCGACATCCACACCCGCCCGCCGCAGGTCAGCCACTGCCGCATCGCCGTCGGCGTTGGCCACCAGCACCACGGCCCGCTCGCCGGGCCGGACGGCGTACAGGTTGATCAGGCGGCGGACGGCGGTGGACAGCATGACGCCCGGCAGGTCATTTCCGGCGAAAACGTAAGGCCGCTCGATCAGGCCCGGCGCCAGGATCAAGGTCTTGGCGCGCGCCTTGATGAGTCGCTCGGCCTCGGCACCGCCCGGGCCGCGGTCGAGCACGGCGATCAGGTTGCCGTCGTAGCGGCCGAGCACGACCGCGTTGGTGAGCACCTCGATGCCGGCCTCCGCGGCCACCTGCCCGGTCAGCCGCCGCAGGACCGCGAGCCCGGCCTCGGTGCCCCAGCGCAGATGGCCGCCCAGTTGGTGCTCCTCCTCGGCCAGCAGCACCCGCGCGCCGGCCTGGGCCGCCGCGACCGCGGCGGCCATCCCGGCCGGGCCGCCGCCCGCGACGAGCACGTCCGGGTGAGCGTGCCGCTTCTCCTGCGCCCGGCGCGGCGTGCCCGGCCAGACCGCCCCTCCGTTCACGAACCGGCGCAGCACGGCCTCATAGGCCGGCCACAGCGGCCGGGGCCGCATGAACGTCTTGTAGTAGAACCCGGCCGTCAGGAACCGGCCGGCCAGCCGGTTCGCGGCCTTGGCGTCCACGTGCAGCGAGGGCCAGGCGTTCTGGGCCGTGACCGTCATGCCGTCGGTGACCAGGCGGTGCGCGCCGCGGACGTTCGGCTCGTCGCCGACCTGGACCATGCAGCCGGGGTCATGGAAGCTCGCGGTCAGCAGCCCGCGCGGCCGGTGGTACTTCAGGCTCCGGGAGAACACCCGCTCGCCCGCGGCCGCCAGCGCGGAGACGATCGTGTCGCCGGGATAAGCCGCGTACGCGCGGCCGTTCCAGGTGAAGGACAGCGAGCCATCACGGTCGATCACCTCGCCCGGCTGGCGGGGCAGGCGGCCCATCATGACCGGCCCCGTCATACCGGGCCGCCCTGCGGCTCGGCGCCCGCGGGCCAGGCCGCGCGGATCTCGTGGGTCTCGGTGTGCCGCTGCACCGTGATGAAGCGGCGGCAGCCCATCCGGTGGTACCAGGTTTCGGTGGCCCAGCCCCGGGTGTTGGCCCGCAGGTACAGGTAGGCCCGCCACTGCGCCGGGGTGGCCCGGGCCGGATCCGGCCGCGAGACCACCTCACCCGCCTGCCGGAACTCCCCGGCGTCGCGCGGGCCGCACCAGGGACACGGCATCATCATCATCAACGAGGCCCTCTCAAGGTCAGTGGCCGACGGCGGCGGCGCCCTTCTCGCCGACGAGTGTGCCCGCGCCGAACCGGTCAAGCCCGAACGCGGAGATGATCTCGGGCGGCCGGCCGTCGGCGATGCACTGCGCCATCGCCTCGCCGGATACCGGTCCCGCCTTGAACCCGTAGGTGCCCCAGCCGACATCGAGCAGGAACCCGCCGACCGGCGTGGGGCCCATGATGGGCGAGAAGTCCGGGGTCATGTCGCACAGGCCCGCCCACTGCCGGAGCACGCGCACCTTGGACAGGGCCGGCATGAGCTCGAGCACGTGTCCGGCGAGGTTCTCGATGAACTCCAGCGAGCCCCGCATCGAGTACGAGGTGAACGGGTCGACGCTGGCGCCGAATACGAGCTCGCCACGGTCGGTCTGGCTGACGTACACGTGCAGCGAGCCGGACACGATGACCGGCGAGAGGAACGGCTGCACCGGCTCGGTGACGGCGGCCTGCAGCGGGAAGGTGGTGACCGGCAGGGCCACCCCGGCCAGGTCCGCCACCAGCGTCGACCAGCCCGCGGTCGCGTTCAGGACGACACGGGTCGCGATGTCACCGTGGCTGGTGCGTACCCCTGTGACCTGCTCCCGGTCCACGTTGATGCCGGTGACCTCGGTGTCCTGATGAACGTGCACGCCGAGCGCGCTCGCGGCGCGCGCGTAGCCCCACACCACGGCGTCATGGCGGATGATGCCGCCGGGCGGGTGCCACAGCGCGCCGAGCACCGGATAGCGCGCGGCGGCGCTGACATCGACCGGCGGGGCCAGCCGCTTGACCTCGGCGGGCCCGATCACCTCGGAATCCACGCCCTGGGCCTTGTTGACCTCCGCGCGCCAGCGCATCGTCCGCAGCGAGGAGTCGCTGTGCGCGAGCGTCAGGTGCCCGCGCCGCGAGAACATCACGTTGAAGTCCAGTTCGGCCGCGAGGTTCCGGTAAAGCTCCAGGGACCGGTCGTAGAACCGGACGCCTTCGGGCGTGAGGTAGTTGGAGCGCAGGATGGCGGTGTTGCGCCCGGAACCGCCCGAGCCGATGTAACCCTGGTCCAGGACGGCGACGTTGGTAATCCCGTGCCGGGCGGCCAGATAGTACGCCGCGGCCAGGCCGTGCACGCCACCGCCGATGATCACCACATCGTAGCTGGGGCGCAGCGGATGCGCGGTCCAGGCGGCGGGCCAGTCCTCGTGGGTCAGGCCGCGGCGGAGCAGTCCCAGCGCCGAGTACCGGGCGGGGAACCGAGTCCTGCGCTGCCGGCCCGGACCGGGCCGCTGACGCCGGGCGAGCGCACGCCGCTCAGGTCCGTTTCCGGCCGTCTGCACGGGCATACCCTCCCCGCCGGTCATCTGCGCCCATCCGGCTTACCTGCTCCAGAGTAGTCCGTTAATGAAACTCTGTCTACCTGGAGTAAACAACCGGAAGAGTCCGTCGGACGGCCTGCGGACGGCCGGGTCTCAGGGGGCCGGGTCTCAGGGGGCCGGGTCTCAGGGGGCCGGGTCTCAGGGGGGCCGGGCTCAGGAGGCCGGGTCTCAGGGGCCAGTCTCAGGGGGGCCAGCGCTCAGGGGGCCGGCTGGATGGACTTGACGGACAGGAACTGAATCGGCAGTTCGATCAGCGTATGCGGGCCGTGCGGGACCTCACCGACGAACTGCATCGTGTCCCCCGGCTCCAGCAGGTAGCGGGAGTTACCGCAGAGGTACTCCATCCGCCCGGTGATCATGTAGATCAGCTCGGTGCCGGCGTGCTGGTAGAGCGGGAAGGTGTCGGCCCGCGAGGTCAGCGTGGTCAGCAGCGTTTCCAGCGTGTTGTGCGGCGCCCGCATCGTCCCCAGCGACTGGTACAGGTGACCGGGGCCGGATCCCTTGTGGTCGATCTCCAGGCCGCGGCCTGCCTTGATGTGCAGCACGTCCTGCTCCTCGGTCAGCCCGCGGAAGAACGCGGTCACCGGGACCTTGAGCGCGACCGAGAGCCGGGCCAGCGTGGCCAGGCTCGGCGAGGCCTGCATATTCTCGATCTTGGACAGCATGCCCTTCGACAGCCCGGTCAACTCGGCCAGGTGGGCCACTGTCAGGCCCAGTTGCAGCCGGAGTTCGCGGACACGCTCGGCGATCACCGCCGCGAGGGCATCTTCCAGCGCGCCGCCGGGGCCGGGCGGCGTGACCTGCCGACCGTCCGCGCCCCGGTAATCCGCACTGTCATGTCCCGTGGCCTGCTTCATGGCCATCGGCTCCCTTCCCCGCAATAGCCGCCGACGACTACCTGGTACCTGGGGATCTGGCCGGCGACCACCGGTAGCACAGTATCCGCCCGTCCGGGCGCGCTGGCGCGCGGGCTCCGGGCGGGTGCCGCCGGGGCCAGACGCTAGTTTCTTCAAAGTAAATAATGTTAATCTATAGTGAATATCTTCGGCCAGGGGTCGAGGGGAGGGTCTGGCCTGCGGGTCAGCGTCGCCCGGCTTGCTGCGGGTCGGACGGCGCGCCGACCAGGTCGAGGATGGCCGCGCCCCGGAGCCGCCTGCGGACGATCGCGGCCACTTCGCCCTCGATCACCTTGCGGATCCCGGTCGCCGGGAGAGCGTCCATGACCACGTAGCTCACCTGGCGGGCGCGGGCGGCCTTGGCGATCGCCCGGCCCGCGCTGCGGGTGGCGGTGACCTGCCCGTCGGCGGCGCAGCCCTGCCGCTCCAGGTCCCTGATGGCCCGGTCCACGATGCCGACCTGCTCCTCCCGCTCGCGGCGGGTCGGCATCAGGCCCGGATTGGGCAGGCCGAACGCCGAGCCGTAAACCTTCAGGATCGAGATGACCGCGACCGGCCCGCCGGCCGCGAGCTCACGGGCCCGCCTCGTCGCGGCCCGGCTGAACGGCGCGCCGGACGAGGCCAGCAGGACCGCGGCAGGCTCACCCGGCTGCGTATCCCAGCGGCGGCGGCTCGGCAGCATGGGTGCGCCCCGCTACCCGGCCACCGGGGGCTCGGCGGCCGGCTCGGGCTGGGCGAGGCCCTCCGCTGCGGCCAGGTGAGCCCCATTGGCTTCCACGGTCGCGGGCGGCTCGACCTCCAGCACCAGCTGGACGCCGCCGGCGGCGGCCGCGAGCTTACGGTCCTGCCAGGCCCGCCACCAGTACAGCGGCGCGTACAAGGCCACGATGAGCAGGCCGAGCAGGTAGAGCCCCGGCCCCTGGTGGGGGCCGACGACGACGTTCGGCGAGTTCCAGCCGCCGTAGAAGTAGATGACCGTCCAGATCACGAAGACCGCGAGCGCGCCCCACTTGGCGAAGGTGGGCAGCCGGAACGGCCGGTGCACGTCCGGGCGCAGGTGCCGGTAGACGAAGTAGCCGCCGAAGGCGAGCGTGCAGGACAGCAGGTAGCCGCCGTTGGAGATGATGTAGATCCGCACCGGCGAGCCCAGCAGGACCAGCAGCGCCGAGCAGACCACGTTGAAGCCCATCGCGTAGTCGGGCACGCCGTGCCTGTTCAGGTGGGTGAACCAGCGCGGCAGCTGCCCGTCCTCGGCGGCCTGGTACAGCGACCGGCCGACGCCCATGATGGCGTTCAGCACCGACAGTGCCAGGGCCAGGATCAGCGGGATCCCGATGAACCACTGCTCCCACGACCCGTGCCCGAAGATGTGGTTGGTGTAGCTGAGGTACAACGTCAGCGGGTCGGCGCTGCTCACGGCCAGGCCCAGCACGGCCACGAACATCAGCGGCGTCGCGATGTAGATGAACATGCCGAAGATGCCCTCGGCCGTCAGGGCGATCTTGGCGTCCCGGGCGCCGCCCCGGCACTCGCCGACGTAGCAGGCCGCCGCCTCCATCGCGATGACGTTCCACAGGATGGGGAAGAACCACGCGGCGATGAACACGGCGCTGACGTGGACGCCGGGCGGCGCGTGGAAGCCGGCCACGTTGTGCCAGTGCAGCGAGCCGGGCTTGAAGAACGGCAGGAAGATCATCGCCGTGATCGGCAGCATGGACAGCACGCCGAGAAAGGTCGCGAAGGCCGCGCCGAGCCGGATCCCGAGGTAGGACGGGATGAAGATGATCAGCAGCAGCGCGAAGCAGACAAGGAGGATGTTGACCCCGATCGGCGTGCCCCAGGTGGTGCCGACGGGATCGATGGTGTGACCGGGGCTGAACTTGAACAGGACCGCCAGGTAAGACGCCGTCAGGATGACGTTGATGGGGGCGACAGGGAACCAGCCCAGCCAGTACGCCCAGCCCGAGGTCCCGCCGATGTGCCGGGCCACCTTGTCGCCCACGAGCGGCCGGAACGACTCGGTGGCGAACGACGGGATCCCGCCGGTCCGGTCCGGCCAGATGCTGGCCAGTTCCGCGAGGCACAGGCACAGGAAGCAGCCCGCGATCGTCATCACGCCAATGAGGATGATGCCGAGCGCCCCGGTGCCCTGGACCACGTACGGCGCGATCCCGGTGACCAGGATGGTCCCGGCCAGGCCGATGACGAACGCGCCCCACCAGTGGGTGCCTTTGGTCAGGCCCTTGGCCGGCGGGGCGCCGGCCCCGTCCACATTGCTTACCGTCGCCATCGCGCTGCCTTTCCGCCGAGTACCGAACGCTGGAAACAGGGGGAAGCCGGTGCGCCGTCGAGCCGGAGTCCGTCAGGAGAGTGAGATGGGCTAGATCGGGGGGAATGGGCCGTTTTCTAGAACAAGGTCAGGTAGCGGTCGACCTCCCAGTCGCTGACCACCGAGTGCCAGGAGTGGAATTCGGTGCGCTTGACCTGGGCGTAATAGTCGATGTAGTCCCCGTCCGGCGTCTTGCCCAGGGCGTCGCGCAGCACGTCGTCGGCGACTAGCTGGTCCGCCGCGTGCAGCAGCGTCGGCGGGAGGCTCCGGATGCCCCGGCGGGCCACCTCCTCGGCGGGCAGCACGTGCAGGTTGTCACGGTTCGGCTCACCCGGCTCCAGGCCGCGGTCGATGCCGTCCAGGCCGGCGGCGAGCTGCGCGGCCATGGCCAGGTACGGGTTCGCCGACCCGTCGCAGCCGCGGTTCTCCACCCGCCCGGCGTCCGGGACCCGCAGCATCTGGGTGCGGTTGTTCCCGCCGTAGGTCGCGTAGGCCGGCGCCCAGGTAGCGCCGGACAGCGGGGCGCCGACCCCGAACCGCTTGTAGGAGTTCACCGTCGGGCAGGTGATCGCGGCCAGCGCCGGGGCGTGCTCGATCAGGCCGGCGATGTACTGGTAGGCCATCGGCGACAGCCCGAGGCCGCGCGGGTCGGCCGGGTCTGCGAACAGCTCCGCGCCGGTCGGCGCGTCCCACAAGCTGGAGTGCATGTGCAGGCCGGTCCCGGTGAGGTTCGCGAACGGCTTGGGCATGAACGTCGCGGCCATCCCGGCCTGGTGCGCCAGGGTGTGCACCATGTACCGGTAGAAGATGAGCCGGTCCGCGCTGGTCAGCGCGTCGGCGTAGCGGAAGTTCTGCTCGAACTGGCCGTTCGCGTCCTCGTGGTCGTTGGCGTAGTTGGCCCAGCCGAGCTGGTTCAGGTACCTCGACACCGTGGTCAGGTGATCGAACATCCGGCTCAGGCCCTTGGCGTCGTAGCAGGGTGCCGACGAGGAGTCGAGCGGGTCGGCGACCGTGATGCCGCCCTCGGGCGTCCGCCGGACCAGGAAGTACTCGGCTTCGCAGCCCACGTTGTAGACCAGGCCGCGCGCCTTGGCCCGGTCGAGCATGCGCTGGAGGATCAGCCGCGGCGTGTACGGCCACGGCTCGGAGTCCACGTAGATGTCACACTGCACCACGGCCAGGCCCGGCTGCCAGGGCGCCAGGGTGTACGAGGCCGGATCCGGCATGGCGATCATGTCCGGATCGGCCGGGCTCTGGCCCATCGGGCCGGCCGCGAACCCGGCGAACCCGGCGCCACCTCTGGCCAGGACCCCGAGGGCCTGGGTCGGGATCATCTTGGCGCAGGGCTTGCCGTGCATGTCGACGAACATGGCGAAGAAGAACTCGACGCCGTCGGACTCCGCGCGTGCTCTCAGGTCAGCCTCGACATCAGTCATGCGGCTCCTCCGTCACGCCGTCCACTCTGAGTAAACTTTGTGTAGCACGGGAGGTTCTGTGCTGTCCATAATGCCGACGGCCATTTAACCTACCTTTAACGTCACGGTGACGCGCGAGGCCCGTTTCCTAGCAGAGCTATCTGCACAGGTAACGGACGCGGGGCAGGATCGGGGCCGCACGGCCGGGGTCGCCGCCCGGCGGCCGGGCAGCCCGATCCTACGAAACGATGTTTCACCTAAGTGGATATCCGATTCGCCGGCGTGTTACCCTCGTCGCACAGTGTCCCCCGTCGCACAGTGTCCCCCGCTGCGGGCGTTCAGGCCAGGGAGGTACGGGTATGTGCGGAATCGCCGGCCTCCAGCTCAGGAATCCCGGTCTGCGCCCCCGGCTCGGCGAGCTGGTGGTCCCGATGCTCGGCATGCTCGCCGGGCGCGGTCCCGACTCGACCGGCGTGGCCGTCTACCGCGACGACGTACCGCCGGGTCACCTCAAGTACTCCCTGCGCGCGCCGCGCGACGGCTACGACTGGGCCGGCCTGACCCGGGCGCTG
This sequence comes from Streptosporangiaceae bacterium, assembly GCA_052144275.1. Classification (GTDB taxonomy): domain Bacteria; phylum Actinomycetota; class Actinomycetes; order Streptosporangiales; family Streptosporangiaceae; genus Palsa-504. Next base: position 12,146 of record JBKQQQ010000748.1, on the reverse strand, counting down.
CAGGCCGCCAGCGCCGCCGGCCAAAGGGCCGCCGACGACACGGCGGCGGCGCCCATGGTGCGCCGCCGCGGCCGGGATGCCGTCCTGGTCACCAGCCTGCCGGCACAGCGCACCGCGGAGCTGCTAGCCGGCATCGACCCGGCCGTCCGGCTGTTCGGGTACGGCCCCGCCATCGAGGTCTACAAGGACACCGGGGCCGCGCCGGCGGTCTGCGCCCGGTACGGCGTGGCGGAGATGACCGGCTACCAGGCGATCGGGCACACCCGGATGGCGACCGAATCGGCGGTGACCACCGAGCACTCGCACCCGTTCGCCGTGGCCGCCGACCTGGCCCTGGTGCACAACGGGTCGTTCTCGAACTACGCCACCATCCGCCGCGACCTGACCGACGCCGGCGTCCGCTTCGATACCGACAACGATTCCGAGGTAGCCGCCCGTTTCATCGCGAACGAGATGGCGTCAGCCGGGGCCGACCTGGCCGAAGCCCTGCGCCGGGTGCTGAAGGTGTTCGACGGGTTCTTCACCCTGCTCGTCGCGTCCTCCTCGTCGCTGGCCGTCGTGCGGGACTCGTTCGCCTGCAAGCCGATGGTCGTCGCGGAGACGCCTGACTACGTGGCGGTCGCCTCGGAGTACGTGGCCCTGGCCGACCTGCCCGGCATCGAGAAGGCGGCGGTCTTCGAGCCGGCCCCGGAGGAGATCTACACATGGTCAGCGTGATGGCCGTCGAGCTGAGCTGCGCCGACCGAAGCGTCCGCGAGATCAACGCGGCACTGCGGCAGCTGCCGGACGGCACCTCGGTGCGGCTCACCGAGGTCCGGGGCCAGCACAACCTGGCGGTGGGGCTCTCCACCCGGCTCGACATCACCATCAGCGGCAACGCCGGCTACTTCACGGGCGCCCTGGGCGACGGCCCGGACATCACCGTCGACGGCTTCACCGGCTGGTCGGCCGGGGAAAACCTGATGTCGGGCACGCTGCGGGTGCGCGGCAACGCCTCGGAGTCGGCCGGCTCGTCGGCGCACGGCGGCCTGATCGTCATCGAGGGTGACGCGTCCTCCCGGGCCGGGATATCCCTCAAGGGCGGGACCGTCGCGGTGGCCGGCGACGTCGGGCACATGAGCGGGTTCATGGCGCAGGCCGGGACCATCCTCGTGGGCGGCGACGCCGGCGACTCGCTGGGCGACTCGCTGTACGAGGCCGTCATCTACGTGGCCGGGAAGATCCGCTCGCTGGGCTCCGACGCTCAGGTCGAGGACCTGACCGCCGCGGACGTCGCTCGCGTCCGCGAGCTCGCGGCGGCGGCGGGGTTCAGCCACGTCCGCGCCGAGGACGTGACCAAGGTCGGCTCGGCCCGCACCTTGTACCGCTTCGACGCTCTCAAGGATCAGAGGTACTAAATGGATGCTGATCTGCCCTGGACGGGAAACGTGCCCAGCCACAGCTTCCCGGCCGAGGTGATCGGCCAGATTCACCAGATGGCCGAGGAAGGCCGTTACGAGATCCGCGGCTGGGGCGCCAAGCGTTCCCTGCCGACCTTCGACGACCTGGTCTTCCTCACCGCGTCGCTGACCCGGTACCCGCTCGAGGGCTACCGGGAGCGCTGCGACACGACCACCGTCCTCGGCACCCGGTTCGCCAGCCGCCCGCTGGAGCTGGCCATCCCCATCACGATCGCCGGGATGAGCTTCGGCGCGCTGTCCGCCCCGGCCAAGGAGGCCCTGGGCCGGGCCGCCACGGCGGCCGGGACCTCCACCACCACCGGCGACGGCGGGATGACCCCGGAGGAACGGAAGGCCTCCCGGCTGCTGGTGTACCAGTGCCTGCCGTCCCGCTACGGCTTCAACCTCGAGGACCTGCGCGCCGCCGACGCCATCGAGATCGTCATCGGCCAGGGCGCCAAGCCCGGCGGCGGCGGAATGCTGCTGGGACAGAAGGTCAGCGAGCGGGTGGCCGGAATGCGCACCCTGCCGCCCGGCATCGACCAGCGGTCCGCCTCGCGGCACCCGGACTGGACCGGCCCGGACGACCTGCGCATCAAGATCGAGGAACTGCGCGAGGCCACCGGCTGGGAGAAGCCGGTGTACGTCAAGCTCGGCGCGACCCGGGTGGAGCACGACGTCAAGCTGGCCGTGGCCGCCGGCGCGGACGTCGTGGTGGTCGACGGGATGCAGGGCGGGACCGGGGCCACCCAGACGGTGTTCATCGAGCACGCGGGGATCCCGACGCTGCCCGCGGTGCGGCTGGCCGCCGAGGCGCTGCGCGACATCGGCATGCAGAACGAGGTGCAGCTCGTCGTCTCGGGCGGCATCCGCTCGGGAGCCGACGTGGCCAAGGCCCTGGCCCTCGGCGCGACCGCGGTGTCGGTCGGGGTGGGCGCGCTCGTCGCCCTCGGCTGCAACCGGCCCGCCTACCGGCAGGGCGACCAGGACCGCGACGCGACCGCCGGGTACGCTGCTCTCGGTACCGTGCCCGGGCGCTGCCATCACTGCCATACCGGCATGTGCCCGGTGGGGGTGGCCACCCAGGAGCCCGAGCTGACCCAGCGGCTGGACCCCGAGACCGGCGCACGGTGGATGACCAACTACCTCAAGGCGCTGACCATGGAGCTGACCGCGTTGGCCAGGGCCTGCGGCAAGTCCGACGTGCACAACCTGGAGCCCGACGACCTGGTGGCGCTCACGGTGGAGGCCGCGGCGATGGCGCAGGTGCCGCTGGCGGGAACGAACTGGATACCCGGCCAGCCGGGCCGGTAGTGGAGCTCGCGGTCGGCCGGCCTGGCCAGCGGCCGCCGCTCGCCGGGCTCGCCGATTCCCTCGACCGGTTTCTCCTGCCCCTGGTCCTGATCTCGGCCGCGGCGGGAGTGAGCTTCCCCGGTCCCGGGCGCCGCGCCGATGCCGCTGACGCCATCTTGGTCACGCTCGCGGTCCTGGTGTTCTCCACCGGCGCGGCCATGACCTTCAGCGAGATGGGCGCGATCAGGACCGCGGCCCGCCGCCTGGCCGTCGTGCTGCCGGTCACCACGGTCGGCCTGCCCGTGATCGCCTGGCTGGCCAGCCGTCTGGTCACCGGCGTGGCCCTGCGCGGCGGCATCCTGTCGGCCGGCATCGCGCCCGCCGAGGTGGCGTCCGTGGCCCTGGCCGGCCTGGCCGGCGGGGATGCCGCCCTGGCCGCCGTGCTCCTCGTCACGTCCACGATCTTGACGGTGCTGCTGGCCGGGCCCATTCTCAGCATCGCCGGCGCGCACTCCTCGGCTTCACCGCTCGGGCTGCTGTCCACCCTGGCCCTGGTCGTCGCTCTCCCGCTGGTCGCGGGGTCCGCGATGCGGTCCGTGGATCTGTTCGGCGGCCGCGAGCAGCCGGCCGTCCGGGTGCTGGGAACGGCCAGCCTGCTCGTCTTGCTGTGGGAGGTCGCGAGCCAGCTCCAGCTGCGGGCCAGCGACGCCCGCGTCCTGCTGGCTCTGCTCGCCTACCTCGCCGGCGGCGTGATCCTGGGCTGGCTCCTGGCGATCGGCGCGCCCCCGGCCCAGCGCACCGCCATCGTGCTGCCGACCGCGATGCGGGACTTCGCCGTGGCGGCCGGCATCGCCGCCAGCGCGTTCGGCGCCGCGGCAGCTGCCCCGCTGGGCATCTACGGACTCCTCGTGCTGATCTTCGGCGCCGCCGCGGTCTACGCGGCACGGCGGCGTACGCCACGGTTCGATGACCCGGGAACGAACGTTTCTCCGCTATCGTAGACAATGCGCCCACTACGCGGAGGCCGCGGCGGACGCTCAGCCACTGTTCGGGACGTCAGCGAGCACGCGAGGCCCTCTCAGCCAGCCTCGGGCCCGCCATGAAGATCTCGGCAGACGATTCTGTTCCCAGTAACGCAGCCCGGCAGGCCTGCCTGGCCTATCGGAGCCTGCGGATCTGTGTTCGCGGTCCGGCGAAGAGCCCAGGCGCCGCCCCGTGAACCGGTGATTCCGGTCGGCCTGTTTCCGTCGTCTGCACCTGGTGAGTCCCTCGTCAGTCCCGGGGCGGTTGACATCCGCGCCAGGAAAAGATCCGCTGACGCCGCAGCCTGCGCCGCGGCCAGCGACCACAAGGAGCCTTATGCCGACGACCTACGCACTGCTCAGCACCTATCCGCCCACGCAGTGCGGGCTAGCGACATTTACCGCGGCGCTGCTCACCCATATGCGCGAGCAGGGCGATCACGTCGCCGTCGTGCGGGTGCTCGATGAGCCCGCGCCATCTTCGGCTGGCGAGATCGTCCATGACCTGGTGGCCGGTTCCGCCGCGAGCGCGTCAGCTGCGGCCGAAGTACTCAACGGTTTCGATGTGGTGATCGTGCAGCACGAGTACGGCATTTACGGCGGCCCTGACGGCCAGGACGTCGTTTCGCTGCTCGAAGCCCTGCACGTACCGAGCATTGTGGTATTGCACACGGTCCTGGCGCAGCCGACGCCACGGCAGCGCATGATCCTCGACGCCGTCATCGCCGCCGCTAGCGTGGTGGTGACGATGACGCGGACGGCCCGGTCGAGACTGCTGGATATCTACGGCACCGCCGCTGAGAAGGTCGTCGTGATACCGCACGGTGCGGCCGACAATCGAGCTACCGCACCATCGATCGGGTCTGGCCGGCCCATGGTGCTGACCTGGGGGCTGCTTGGGCCGGGCAAGGGGATCGAGCATGCCATCGATTCGATGGCCCTGCTCCGCGAGCGCGGGCTGCATGTCGACTACCAGGTGGCCGGTCAGACACATCCGCGCGTGCTGGGGCGCGACGGCGAGGCCTATCGGCGGGCGCTGGTGGCCCGGGCGCGGGCACGTAATGTGGAAGATCGCGTGCACTTCGATGGCCGGTTCCTTCCCACGGCTGCCTTGGGCCAGCTGATCAGCGCCGCCGATGTCGTGCTGCTGCCGTACGACTCGCTGGAGCAGGTCACCTCCGGCGTCTTGATTGAGGCGGTCACCGCAGGTAAGCCGGTGGTGTCGACGTGCTTCCCGCATGCCGTCGAGCTACTCGGCGCGGGACTCCTCGTCGACCGGCAGGACCCGGCGGGCATCGCCAGGGCGCTGCAGCGTACGCTGACCGAACCCGGCCTGTCGGCGAGCATGAGCAGGTACTCGGCGGATCTCGCGCCGCACATGCTGTGGCCAGCTGTGGCGCATTCGTACCGCGAACTGGCATCGCTCGTCACCGGAGCCAGGGCGGAAACCGCGGTATGAGCCACCCGACTGTGCCGTTCCGGCACCTGCAGCGCCTGACCGACCACGTCGGCTTGCTCGAGCATGCCGAGGGAATCGTGCCCAAGTACGAGCACGGCTACTGCGTCGACGACGTCGCCCGCGGCCTGGTCGTGGTGTGCCGGGAACCGTCGCCATCCCAGGAACTGATAACCCTGGGGCGCCGCTACCTCTACTTCCTGGCGCAGGCACAGGCGCCAGACGGACGGTTCCGTAACCGCCTCGGCTATGACCGCCGCTGGCAGGACCAGCCCGCCATCGGTGACTGCTGGGGCCGCGCTCTGTGGGGCCTTGGCACCGCCGCCGCCCGGGGACCCACCCCGGGGATCCGCGAGGAAGCCATCGACCGATTCGGCCGCAGCGCGAAGGTCTCATCGCCCTGGCCGCACGCCATGGCGTTCGCGGCGCTCGGGGCCGTCGAGGTACTTGAGAAATGGCCGGACCATTCTGACGCGCGCACGCTTCTCGACAGGGCCATCTCGGCCATCGGGGAACCGTCGGCTGACGCCCGGTGGCCGTGGCCAGCACCCAGGCTCAGCTACGCGAACGCGGCCATCGCCGAGGCTGTCATCGTGGCCGGCGCCAAACTCGGCCGCGGCCGGGTTCTGCGCAACGGCCTGCGCATGCTCGAATGGCTGCTGACCGTCGAGACCCGAGACGGCCACCTGTCGGTCGTGCCGGCCGGAGGCTGGAGTCTAGGCGAGCCCCGCCCGGCCTTCGACCAGCAGCCGATCGAGGTAGCCGCCCTGGCCGATGCGTGCATGCGCGCGACGACGGTCACCGGTGACCGCAGCTGGCTGGCTGGTGTTGAGATGGCCGTGGCGTGGTTCCTCGGTGACAACGACGCCAAGATACCGCTCCTCGACGAACGGACTGGAGGGGGCTGTGATGGCCTCAGCAGCACCAGTCGCAACCGCAACCAGGGAGCCGAGTCGACGATGGCGATGATTTCCGTGATGCAGCAGGGGCTGCGCCTGGCCCTCGCGCCGCGATGAAGGCGTCCCGGGCCGCAAGCGGGCTGCTGGCCCGGACCGAGCACCGGATCAGGCCGGACGCCTCTCGCACGATCGGCCGGCTATTCGTGCCGGGCCACGAGACCCTGATCCGGGGCGGTTCGCGTGCGCTGGCCGTCGTCGATCGGATCCTTGACCTGAACGAACAGGAAGTGGAACACGCGCTGGCCCGGACGCTGGCTCGATTCTCCGCGGGGTACCGTGACCTGGCCGGAACCCTCGAGCGCAACTTCCAGCTCGTCGCGCACCGGGTCGGTGCCGAGATAGAGGTAGGGAGCGCACGACGGCAGCTGATCGGAGCGTATTTCACCCATGAGTACGCACTCGAGGCGGCGGCCCTGTTCAATCCGTCGATCGTGGCCCACCCGGACCAGACAGGATGCCAGCCTGGGGAAGCCCGGTTCGTCATGAGCCTGCGGGCGGTCGGGGAAGGTCACCTATCGAGCATCGAGTTCAGGACCGGCACGATCGGCGACGATTCTGCGATCCGCTTCGACTCGCCTGGCCGGTTCCTGGACACCGGACGCACTCGGCCCGTCCGCTACGACCGCAACTTGTTCGCCAGGAAAATTACCGAGCTCGGCCAGGACGACGAGAACGCTCAGCTCCTCTGGAGGATCCTGCCGCCGCGCTTCACCGCGACCGAGCTGACTGCCGCGCTCGCCGAACTCTCCAGGCAGCATGTGACACGCGAGGACTCGACAGCGCTCGTCGACAGGGTCGGGTGGATGGCGACGTCCAACTACGCCGTGGAGTTCGGTGAGCACCATTCTCTTCCCGAGCGGGTTCTGTGGCCCGCCGGCCCGGCCGAGAGCCACGGCATGGAAGACGCGAGGTTCGTGCGCTTCACCGACGGTGCGGACACGATCTACTACGCGACATACACGGCCTTCGATGGCTCACAGGTCGCGCCGCACCTGCTGGAAACCACCGACTTCCGGACCTTCACCATCTCCCAGCTCTCCGGTTCCTCGGCCATGAATAAGGGCATGGCGCTGTTTCCCCGCCGGATCGCCGGCCGCTACGCCGCGCTCTCCCGCTGGGACAGGGAAAGCAACGCGATCGCCTACTCCGACGACGCTCATGACTGGTCCGAGGCCGTGACTGTCCAGTCGCCGGCCCGTCCGTGGGAACTGATCCAGCTCGGCAACTGCGGCTCGCCGATCGAGACTCCGGCGGGATGGCTGGTCTTCACGCACGGCGTCGGGCCCATGCGGGAGTACGCCATCGGCGTGGCCCTGCTCGACCTGGATCAGCCCGAGCGCCTGATTGCCGCGCTACCTGAGCCCCTCTTGGTGGCCGACGAGTCCGAGCGCGAGGGTTACGTCCCGAACGTCGTATATTCCTGCGGCGCCATGATGCACGGCGGAACCGTCGTGCTGCCGTACGGCTGCAGCGACTCGTACGTGCGGATCGCGATGGTCGACCTCAGCCTGCTCCTCGAACGGCTCATGGCCAGCCGCGATCTCGGCGGGACCGGAAGCAGCTAGCCACAGGTGGTCCGCCTTCGCTCTCCGAATGGGACTGGCGCGAATGCCTGATAAGGCAAATCTGGCGAAAACGTGCTGGATACTGCGTTAATTCTGGGTGACGTCAGTTCTCTGCCGGCCCGCCGCACCCTAGTATTGGTCTATACCTGTTCCGTGGGGCCGATACTGGCGCCGCCGAGGTGAGCCAGAGATGACCGGCTGGAAGGCGGGGCCTCATGAGCCGCCGGGCGAAGATCGTCGGCACGATAGGACCCGCCTCCTCGGGCCGCCCAGTGATCGACCAGCTGGTGGCGGCCGGCCTCGACGTGGCTCGGCTCAACATGAGCCACGGCACCCGGGCTGACCACACGGAGGCGTACCGGGCCGTGCGGGCCGCCTCGGACGAGTCAGGCCGCAGTGTTGGCGTGCTGGTCGACCTGCAGGGTCCCAAGATCCGTCTCGGCACGTTCCCGTCCGGTCCTGTCCAGCTGGTGGCGGGCCGCGAGTTCACCATCAGCTGCGAGGACGTGCCCGGTGACGCCGCGCAGGCCGCCACGACCTACCCGGGGCTGGCCGCCGACGTCAGGGCCGGAGAGCAGATCCTGGTGGACGACGGCCGCGTCGTGCTCGAGGTGGTCGCCACGCAGGGTGCGCGCGTGCGGACCCGGGTCCTGGTCGGCGGTCCGGTTTCCGACCACAAGGGCCTCAACGTACCCGGCACCCGGCTCGGCGTCCCGGCGCTCAGCGGTAAGGACGAGCAGGATCTGCGCTGGGCCCTGGGCCTGCGCGCGGACCTGGTGGCGCTGTCCTTCGTCCAGGGGCCTGACGATGCCGCGCCGGTCCGGGCGATCATGGCGGAATCAGGCGTCCGGCTGCCGCTCATCGCGAAGATCGAGAAACCGCAGGCGGTCGACGCGCTGCCCGAGGTGCTCGAAGCCTTCGACGGGCTGATGGTGGCGCGCGGCGACCTCGGGGTGGAGTTCCCGCTCGAGCAGGTGCCGATCGTCCAGAAACGCGCCATCACCTTGGCCAGGGACAAGGCCAAGCCCGTCATCGTGGCCACTCAGATGCTCGAGTCCATGATCAGTGCGCCCCGGCCGACCAGGGCCGAGGTATCGGATGTGGCCAACGCCGTGTTCGAGGGGGCGGACGCCGTCATGCTGTCGGCGGAGACCGGCGTCGGCCAGTACCCGGCGCAGACCGTGGCCACGATGGCCAGGATCATCGTCGCCGCCGAGCGCGAGTGCCTGCACGCCGAGTCCTCGCTGACCCGCGTGCCCACGACCACCGGCGGAGCCATCGCGCGCGCCGCCGCCGAGGTCGGCGCGATCGTCGGCGCGACCGCGCTGGTCGCCTTCACGATGTCGGGCGAGACCGCCCGGCGGCTGGCCAGGTACCGGTCGCCGATCCCGCTGCTGGCGTTCACGCCGCAGCCCGCCACGCGCAGCCAGCTGGCCCTGTCCTGGGGAGTCGAGACGTTCATCGTGCCGCCGGTGCGGCACACCGACGAGATGGTCCGGCAGGTGGAGACGGCCCTGATCGAGACCGGGCGCTGCCGCAACGGCGACAAGGTGGTCATCGTGGCCGGCAGCCCGCCGGGAACGCCAGGCCAGACCAACGCGCTGCGCGTCCACCGCATCGGCGACGCCATCGCCGGGCAGCAATGAGCTGACCGGTATCGACGCCTCGGTTGGGCGCTTAGCCCCCGGTCATCTGGCGGACGTTGAACGACGGGAAGCCCAGGAACTGGTGCATGACGTCAGCCACGCGCTGCAGCCGGGTCACGTCCACCGCTCCGACTGGGTAGGAATCGAGCGCCATGACCGCGGCCTGCACACCGGTCAGGCCGAGCGGCGCTGGGAGCGACTCCATGGCCTGCTCCACGGCGGTGCGGTTCGTGTCCGCGATCTGCTGGCCCTGCTCGAACGCGGCGCGGAACGCCGCGAGCGTCGCCGGGTGCAGCGCCGCCCACTGCCTGGTGACAGCACAGCCCTGCACCGGGAACGCGGCGGTCGCGCCCTGGTCCAGGTCAGCGAGCAGCGAGACGCCCATCGACAGCTGAGCCTGGCTGGCGAACGGCTCGGGCAGCACCGCCGCCGCGACCTTCCCGGCCTTGAGCATCGCGGCCATCTGGGGCAGCGGATAGTACGCGAAACGCGCTCCGGACACCCGCAGCCCGTGATCGGCCAGCGCGGAGGCGGCCAGCAGGTAGAGGATGTTCCCCGGCGCGTTGACGCCGATGGTCTTGCCTTCCAGGTCGGCCAGCGTGCGGATGTGCGAGCCGGGCATCACGTACAGGCCCTGGGCTCCCGGTTCCATCACCGAGCCTTCGGCGAAAATGTCCAGGTCGGCGGCGACCACGACACTGCTGGCCGAGGAAGGCCGCTTCCCCTGGTCGTAGTTTTGCTGCGCCTGGATGTAGCTGACGTAGTTGCCGCAGGAGATGTCGATCCGGCCGTGCGGCTCGTCAAGCGCCTGGGCGTTGATGACCGTCGCGGAACTGACCGCCGGGATGAAGGTGACGTGCAGGCCGCGCGCCGCGAACAGGCCGTCGTGGAGAGCGACGAAGAAACCGGCAGAATCGGCGGCGGGCACCACCGCGACATTCAGGTCCGGTTGCTCGATGCCGACCGAGGCGGCGTTCCCGCCGCTGGTCAGCCTCGGTAGGAACAGAATCGCCAAGACTGCGACCGCCGCAACGGCGCCAAGTATCTCCGCGGCCCGGACTGTCCGCACGAAACTGCGTGCCATCGCCGGTTCCTCCATTTCTCAGGGTCGACAGGGACATCCCAGGCACAGATGGCCGCCCGGACCCGGCTGCGGGCTTCGGCCGCCGCGGCCGGTCCCGTGGTCGGCCGAACGCGGCACAGGTAGAGCTCGGCCGGACGGGTCGGCCTCATCGCGTTCACCGGGTTCCTTGGTGGCCGGTTCGAGCTGGTCCGAGAGCGGTGGTCGCTCTGCGCAGCTGCTACCGGGGAAGGTCCGAGCAAGATCTGAAATGCTCGATGCTGGTTGCGCGAAAAATGGTGCTGCAAGTTGCAGTGAGAGACATCGGTCAGCTGACGGATCTTTAACGACGGCCGACGAGCCGGTGCGCTTCAGGACTCGATGCAGGCTCTCTGAGCTGCCGCAGGAACGCGGCTGCCGGGCTCAGGCGTCGCGGTCCGCCTGAACAAGACGATGGCCAGGGTGAAAGCGACGACGACGATGCCGCCGAACTCGGTCAGCGTGAGCCAGAGGTGGCTACCTGGCGGCTGGTTCGCGAGCAGTGCCTGGAGGGTTTGTCGACGGCCTGGGTCATGGGCTGGTTGGCGGTAACGACGCGGAGCCGAGCCAGGCAGCCAGCGGTGGCGCGTCATCGGCATGGGTGGCCCAGGCGATGTAGCCGTCGGGACGGATCAGCAGGGCGCGGACGCCGGCCCATTCGGGGTAGTCTCCGCCAAGTTCCGCGGTCACGATGTCCAGACGGCCCTCGAACCCAGCGGGGGCGACCGTCGCGGAGCCCAGGTTGAGCAGGACGAACTTCGCGGGGTGCAGCAGGCCGAAGATCGTGGCGGCGGGGCCGCTAGCTTGGCCGGCACTGCTTGGGCCGGCACTGCTTAGGCCGGCGCTGCTTAGGCCGGCACTGCTTAGGCTGACACCCCGCAGGTCGAGGTCGGGAGCCCGCTGGCCGGCGACCTGGGCAATGACCTGGGCGGGCGCCGGGTAGCGGATGGCCAGGCCGGAGAGGCGGACGGCTAGCTCCCGGCACAGGGACGGGTGCGCGCCCAGGATCGCGTTGAACCGGTCCCGCAGCGCGACGCCCTCCCGGGTCGGGTTGGCGATCAGCCCGCACTGCGCGAGCGAGTCGTCGATCACGTCGAGGCCGACGGGATACCGTTCGGCGTGGTAGCTGTCCAGCAAGCCGGGCGGCGCCCAGCCGCCGACCTCGGCCGCCAGTTTCCACCCCAGGTTGGTGGCGTCCTGCAGCCCGAGGTTCAGGCCCTGGCCCCCGGCCGGGTAATGGATGTGCGCCGCGTCCCCGGCCAGCAGCACGCGCCCGGCCCGGTAGCAGGCCGCCTGCCTGGCCCCGTTACCCACCCGGCTCAGCCACGCATCGGGGGTCTCCCGCATGCCGAAGTCGGTTCCGGCCAGACGCATCGCGCTCGCCCGCAGCTCCCCGAACGTCACTGGCTTATCGACCGGGTCATGCAGCGTCGCATGGTCGATGACGGCCAGCCGGTGCCGGCCGCCGCCGATCGCCACCATGTACAGCGACCCGCCCGGCTGGTTCAGGGTCAGCGCGGGGGCCTGCGGCGGGTCGGTCAGCTCGATATCGCCCAGGATCGTCCGCCAGGTGTCCGGGGTCCCGGCGAAATCGATCCCGGCCGCGGCGCGGACCACGCTCGCGGCGCCGTCGCAGCCCGCCGCGTAGGCGGCGCGGAGGACCGCGG
>JBKQQQ010000747.1:0-12007 GCA_052144275.1 Streptosporangiaceae bacterium | reverse complement strand
ACCTCATCAGGCAGCACCAGGTGCGCGACGCCCCGGGCGTCCAGGGCGTGCTTGACCGCCAGGGCGGCCAGCTCGGCGTGGTCGCTGCCGCCGTGCACGGCGGTCGTCCAGGCGGCCACGTCCCGGAACACGGCGGTCAGGTCGAGGTCCTGGAAGGCCCCGCGTCCCAGGACCGCCGAGGGCACCTGGCCGGAGATCGCCACGACCGGTGACTGGTCGAGCTTGGCGTCGTACAGGCCGGTGAGCATGTTGGTCGAGCCCGGCCCCGCGATCGCGAAGCAGACGGCGGGCCGGCCGGTGAGCTTGCCGTACGCGCTGGCCGCGAAGGCCGCCGCGCCCTCGTGCCGGATCCCGATGTAGGTCAGCTCCCCGCGTTCCCCGGCTCGCCGCATGGCGTCGGCGAAGCCCAGGTTGGAGTGGCCGACCATGCCGAACACGTGCGTGATCCCGAACGCGACCAGCGTCTCGACCAGCACGTCGCCGACCGTGCGGGAGCGCGGTGCCGGGGCAGGAATGCGCACGTAGACGCCGTCCGCCCGGTCGTCCACCTCGTATGCGGCGACCCCGTCGGAAAAGCCCTCCGGCGGCCGGCCAGTCAGCGGGTCATAGTCATACCCGTGCCACGGGCACCGCAGCCAGCCGTTCTCGATCGAGCCCTCGCCGAGCGGACCGCCCTGATGCGGGCACCGGTTCTCCAGCGCCCCCAGCCGCCCGCCGCACCGCGCCAGCGCGACCGTGCGGCCGTCCACGGTGACACTGCGGACCCGGCCGTCGGCCGGGACGTCCACCGGGTCGACCCGGTGCCACCCGTCGGTGTCCAAGCGCGAGCACCTCCCGCGTCGCTGTCGGAACCTGCAATACCGTACAGTCCCCGGCCCTGGCCCTGGCGTTACACCACCGGGAGGACCAATGAGCCAGAAGCTCTAATCCCTGCGCTCGGCGTAGTACGAATCCAGGCCATCGCGCAGCGCCGCGCGCGCCCGGTGCAGCAGTACCCGCTGATTGACTTTGGCCGTGTTGATGAGCACGCGGAAGACCCAGGTGCGAAGGGATGATCGTCCCTGGAAGCCCGTCAGGCCGCCGAGCACGGCGATCCAGGTCTCCTGGACCACCTCTTCCGCGGAGGCACGCGACGACAGGTAACAGCCCGCCAGGCGCAGCAGGCTAGGTCCTCAGCCAGTCACTACCTCACGGAAAGTATCCTCGTTCCCGGCGAGCAGGCGGCGGGTAAGTTCGGCGTCTCGTAGCGGCGGGCTATGCCGTGCGGGCGCCGCGAGCTCAGGAGCGACTGAACTTACGGCCGGTGCCATGCGGGGCGCGGCTGTCCCCCGGGAATGCATGACCCGACTCTAGAAGCGGTAAACGGCTGCTGACAGGACCACCTCACCACCGGCCGGCTGGCGTCCGGGTTCTCGCATCAGCGCCTGTCTGGCCACGGTCCGGACGCCTTGGCCGGCGTCGGCAGCCGCACCTCGAAGCGGCAGCCCTGCGTGGTGTTGACGACACTCACCTGCCCCTGGTGCGCCTCGACGATGCTGCGCACGATCGCCAGTCCCAGGCCCGCACCGCTGCCCGTGTCCGGGCCGCGCTCGCGGGTGCCGCGCCAGGCCGCGTCGAACACGCACGCCAGGTCCGCTTCGGGTATGCCGCCGCAGCCGTCGGCCACTGCCAGCAGCGCGCCCCCGGCTTCCGGCGCGGCCACGACGTGCACGATGCCCTCCTCGGGGGTGTGGCGAATGGCGTTGACCAGCAGGTTGGTGAGTACGCGTGACATCTCGCGGGGATCGGCACGGACCATGAGCGGAGCGTCGGCTTCACTGGTCAGTCGTATTCCGCGCGCCCGGGCGAGTGCCTCCGTGCTGGCCAGGGCGTCGTTGACCAGGTCTTCGAGAGCGATCTGGCCGGGGGAAAGGCGCAGGGTTCCCGCCTGGACGCGGGAAAGCTCGAACAGGTCGTCCACCATCCTGGCAAGCCGGCCGACTTCGGCGCGGATCTGCCGGTGGTAGCGGGTCGGCTCGGCGGCTATGCCGTCCTCCAGCGCCTCGGCCATCGCGTGCAGGCCGGCCAGCGGCGTCCGCAGGTCGTGCGAGACCCAGGCCACGAGCTGGCGCCGGGATTGGTCTAGTGCGTGCTCCCGCTCGCGGGACTCCTTCAGCTTCTCGCTGGTCTCCGCGAGCTCGCGCGAGAGCGCCGCGAGCTCGGCCATCATCGGTCCGGCCGGTGAGCGGTAGCCGCCGTCCTGGTTGCCAAGCGAACGAGCGGCCTGACGTAGCGCCAGGCTGCCGGCCTGCAGCTGCTGCCCGATCAGGCAGCCGAACCCGACCGCCACCACGGCGGCTACCATGCACACCATTACCACGACCCTCAGGTCGTGCGGGGACAGGAACATCGCCTCGGCGGTGCCGAGCGTGCCGGCCACGACCGCGAGCACCACGATGGCCCCGCTGACCTGGATTGACAGCCGGAGAGAGGCCCGGCGCAGCAGCCGGATGACGCCCATGCCCATCAGGCCCACGGCGCTGGTGCAACCCGCGGCGATCAGGACGACCTGGAGCTGCGCGTTCACGAAGGTCTGCCTCCCAGCTGTAGCCGAAACCTCCCGTGAAGCCACGGGACCGCTGGTCTCGGGGACTCCCCTCCGGGCCTCCGGTATCCCGGCGCGGCGCCGAGGCTCAGGCGAATCGAATCGTCCGGCTTATATTCGTAGCCGTCTCGGGCTTGGATTGCTTATCCGGCTCTATCGCCCGGCCCTACGTCGTGCTGCTGGCCGGCAGGCAGGTGGTGGATCTGGTGGGGCGGCTCCGGATCATTCCCAGCGGCCTCCTGCTGCGGACCGGACAGGGATCCGCGCTGGACATGACCGGAAACGGCGCTCCCTGCCGCGCCTTCGCCAGCATCCAATGCAGGTCCTTGGTCTTCCTGGACAGCTGGTTGCTCGCCCCGTTCGGGGTCGGCCCGGGGGAGCACCGTATCGGCCGGCGGCTCGGTCTCGCGGTCCGGGCCGCTGCCGTCGGGTGCCGCAGCCGGCCGTCCCGGCGGCGGGGCGGTTGGCGACTGGCGGCGTAGCCGCACCGCGAACGCGACGGCGGACAGCAGGAACAGCGCGCCCGTCACCGCGAGCCAGTGCCAGACGTACGGGTCCGCGGACAACGTGGTCGACGCGTGGTAGGGGGACTGCAGCCGCAGGATCAGCGGGAACCACACCAGGAGCAGCAGGCCGGACAGCGCGGCGGGCACCCGCAGGTAGTTGATCCACGGCGTCGCGGGCAGCTGCGGCTCGCGGTGCCTGAGCGCGGCCATGGCCGACCGGTCGGCGAGCGAGTACAGCGGCATCAGCAGCAGGTCGTGGCCGATGACCGCGCCGAGAAACCAGACCACGACCGCCACCGGATGGGAGGACACGAGCCGGGCGGCCGCGTAGCCCGCGAGGCAGAAACAGGCGAGCAGGGCGAGCAGGTGCAGGGGACTGGCGCCATACCAGCGCAGCCGGCGTCTCATGTCAGCTCGCGAAGGTCAGGCTGGCGACCCACTTGGTGTTGTGCACGCCGGGGTTAGCCGGCACGATCACGCGCGCGGGATATCCGTGGTCGAGGGACAGGTCCGCACCGTTGACCCGCAGCGCGAGCAGCGAGTCCGGGTCCATGATCTGCCCGGCCGACAGGGCGCCGTGCCGGAAGGTGCCGCCCCGTTGCAGCGACTCCGCCAGCACGCTGGTCGGCCGGCTAACTCCGGCCAGCCGGGCCAGATCACGCAGCCGCACTCCGGTCCAGGCCTGGTTGTCGGTGGACCAGCCTTCGACGCAGGCGATCGGCAGGTACGCGGTGTGCTGCTCCATCGCGAGAAGCTCGGCCCGGCTCAGGCGGAGGGGCGGGTGACCGGTCCCTCCTGCCTGGTCAAGGGTGAGCTGCCAGCTCGCGCCGGTCTCGGCCGCGCTGACGCCCACCTCGGCCGCGGTCTGATTGATCTGGAAGTCGTTGGGGCCGCCGCCGAGGTCCTGCCCGTGCGGGGCCAGCAGCGCAGTGCGGCGCAGCGGGCCGCCCAGCGACTGGCCGACCGACAGGGCCAGCAGCAGGAGCGAGCCGGCCCCGGCGAAGGCCAGCGCGCCGCGCCGGGAGATCGTCGGGGCGGCGGGCGCCGGGCTGACCAGCTCTGAGGCGTCCGGCGATTCCGGCTCCGTATGGGCGGTATCGATGCGGAGCTCCCGGATCAGGCCGCGGCTGCGCAGCGACCTGATCACGGTCCGGCTCTTCAGGCCCACGTGTACCACGAGGCCGGCCACGAAGACCCACGCGCCGTAGAAGTGCAGGGTGTAGAAGGAGCCGGGGAACTTGTACCACTGCTGGATGTTGAGGACTCCGGTGATGAACTCGAACACCGCCCCGCCGACCAGCAGCAGCAGCGACAGCCGCTCCAGCGCGTGCGCGGGACTGCGCAGCGGCGGCCACTCGAACAGCCTCGGCAGCACCGACCACAGCTTGGCCAGCAGGATCGGGATGAGCACCAGCCCCAGGGTGACGTGCACGCCCTGATTGAGCCGGTACAGCCACACCGGATGCGTGGGCCAGGAGAACAGGTAGAAGCCGAGCAGTCCCTTGCCGTGGGTGGTGTCGTTGATCCGGTTGAGGTCGGGGTTGTAGGCCGCGTAGGACAGCAGGCCGGTGACGAACACCACCGAGACCCCGGCCAGCAGGACCAGGCCGAGGACCGAGGTCAGCCACGGGCCGCGGATCGGACTTCGCCAGAAAGAACGGCCGAACGGGCCGGGCATCTCGCCCGGGTGCCGGCGCAGCGCCTTCGCAGCGCGCCGGGCGAGCGAGGGCCGGAGCGTGCGAGGCTTCTCATCGTCCGTCACGCTCAACCTCCTGACCTGCTGGGATGCCGATGCTGGGCGGTCGCGGCGCCGGCCGCCGCGCCGTTGAGCGCGCGGACCGTCGCCGTGCACGACGCGTCGGCCGGAAGCCACAGGTAAGCCGGTCGTCCGGGAGGACCGGCGACCGGCTGGAACACCGCTTGCGGCACGCCGGGGAGCAGCGTCTGCGGGCAGCGGCGGTAGTAGCGCCCTAGGTCGGGCGGAAAGCCGTCCGGTGGTCCCGCGTTTTCGGTCACGATCGCGCTGAACCGTCGCGTCGCCACCGCACGGGCGGCGCTGCGCCTGAAGCTCGCGATGACCGCCGGGTTCGAGGCGCGCAGTACGTCGTCCGTCGCGCCCTGGTGGGCTACGGCCGGCAGCCCGGCCAGCAGGTCGAGACCGGGGTCGGAGGGGACCGCGATCGTGCCGCCGAGGGCGCGCATCCCGGCCGCCAGCCGCAGCCCGGCGGCGCGGTCAGCGTTCGTCGGGATCGCCTGGCCGGGACGGAAGCCGTTCACCAGCAGGGCCAGCTGCGCGATGACCAGAGCGGCGGCCGCGGCGGCGACCCACCGGCCGGCCAGCCCTGCCCGCCAGTTCGCGAGCCGGCCGCGGGCCAGCCGGTCCGCGCAGAAACTCACCAGGCCGCCGGGGTGGCCGCCCATCGCCAGCCCTGTGAGCAGTGCCACCACGAGGTACGCGGGCAGCAGGTCGTTGACCCGGCCGCCGCTGTGGACCAGGGCGGCGTAGCTCTCGACCACCAGCGCGGTACTGCCGGCGACCAGCACCAGGGGTGTCCGCCGTACCCCGAGGACCAGGGCGCAGCAGGCGATGCCGAGCATGGGCAGCAGGTATACGGTCCAGAACTGCCCGAACGCGGCGTACTTCAGGGTGTGCTCACTGAGCAGTTCGAAGACGTAGAACACGTACCAGCCGCGGCTGGTGAGCCCGAGCACGAGCGTGCTGATCCCGACAACCGCGCCGTAGGTCAGGGCGGCAGGCCAGGCGAGCCGCCGCCGCGGGCCGAACGCCAGCGCAGTGAGCACCGCGACCCCTTCGGCGAGCCCGTTCTGCTTGGTGAGGAACGCGGCCGCGAGCAGCAGCCCGGTCGCGACAGCGCCTCGCGTACGGCTCATCCACCGCGCCGTGTACAGGGCGGCGGCGCTGAGCGCGATGAACAGTGAGTCCACCCGGGCGACGTCGAACCAGGTGTCCGTGACGAAATAGGTCGCGGCCAGCAGGCCCGCCGCCGCGATCCCGGCGGCGGCGCTCGCGGTCTCGCGCTGCACCAGCCGGGCCAGCACTGCGAAGCAGACCAGCGACGACACCAGCGACACGAGCCGCAGCGGCAGGTAGGACAGGCCGAGCACGCTGGCCGCCGCGGCCGAGGTCGCGAAGTACAGCGGCGGGTAGCCGTCCGGGACGTAGCCGACCGTCGGCGCCGCGTAGAGCGCATGGCCGGTGAGTATCCGCTGCACCTCCACGAGCGAGTTGCTCTCGAGGTATTCCAGGGGGAAGGGGTAGGTGAGCCGGAACAGGGCGATGACCAGGTAGGTGGCGATCGCGGCCAGCCCGAGCAGGGCGGCCCCCAGTCGCGCGGCGCGCAGGGCATCCCATCGGCTGGGCGATGGGGCGCAGGCCGGTGCGGCCTCATCACCTGGGCCTGACGCAATCCGCCGCTCGGCCGCGGGCGCGGCCGCGGGTCCGGAGCGGACGGCGCGGTACGGGACAGAGCTACTCACGCTGCGTATTAGATGCAGGCGGACCGTACAAGGCAAGCGGCCGTTTTATCCCTTATATGGCTCTTGTCCGGATTTTGGGGTGCGGGACCTGGATGTGCCGGGGCACGGTCCGCGAGACCGACCGCGATCCGGCTTAACGGCGCTGACCAGGGATTCTGCCGTTGCAGGCGGAGTCCTGCCGGCTCGCCGGCCGCAGGTTCTGGGGTCGCGGGGCCACCGGAGAGCGGCCAACCTTACGGGTTGGAGATATCTGCGCCACGGCCATCCTGCGGCGGCTCCGCGTCCCAGCAGTAGCCGATACCCCGGACGGTCCGGAGCAGCAACGGCGACGTCGGTTCCTCCTCGACCTTGTCGCGCAGCCGGCGTACGTGCACGGTGACAGTGGACTGGTCCCCGAACGACCAGCCCCACACTCGTTTCATCAGCTCAGCCCGGGTGAACGCCTGTCCCGGATGCGAGATGAAGAAGGCGAGCAAGTCGAACTCGCGCACCGTCAAGGTCAGCTCGTGGTCATCCCTGCGGGCCCGCCGGGCCGCCACGTCGATCTCCAGGCCTCCCGAGCGCAGCGGCCGCGGCGTCGCCGTCACTCCCGCCTCGGATGCGCCGGCCCGCCGCAGCACGGACTGCACCCGCAGGGCCAGCTCCCGGGGGCTGAACGGCTTGGTCACGTAGTCGTCGGCGCCCGTTTCCAGCCCTAGGACCCGGTCGTTCTCCTCTCCGAGTGCGGTCAGCATGATCACCGGCAGCGCGGCCTGGCCGTCCCATGCCTTTCGCAGTCGGCGGCACACCTCGAGACCGTCGATACCGGGCAGCATCAGGTCGAGCACGACCAGGTCGGGTCGCCACTCCTCGGCGAGCGCAAGCGCGGCCGGCCCGTCGGCCGCGTGCCTGGATTCCATGCCCGCATGCCGGAGATAGTCGACGACGACCTCGGCGACGGTCAGGTCGTCGTCGACCACGAGAACACGTGCGCTCATAGGTTGAGTGTAGGAATCAGCCGCCAGCGAGTTTCCTCATCTCGTAAGGTCGCGCTCCCTGCCGGTCGGCCTGCCGTGCTCGTAACGTCGCTGCTGTGACAGTGGACGTGATCCTGCCCTGCCTGGATGAGGCGCCGGCGCTGCCGTGGGTCCTGGAACGAATGCCGGCTGGCTTCCGGGCGATCGTGGTCGACAACGGCTCGACCGACGGTTCAGAAAGGCTCGCCAGATCACTCGGCGCAACGGTCGTGCGCGAACCAAGACGGGGTTTCGGCGCCGCCGCGCATGCTGGTGTGCTGGCCGCGACCGCCGACCTCGTGTGCTTCTGCGACTGCGACGGCAGCCTGGATCCGCAGCAGCTCCCGCGCCTGGCCGGGCCGCTCCTCGCCGGCGAGGCGGACCTCGTGCTCGGCCGCCGCTCACCGGCCCGGCGGGACGTCTGGCCGCTGCCCGCACGCCTGGCCAACCGCGAGCTGGCCCGCCGCGTCCGCCGCCGCACCGGCGTGCGACTCCGCGACCTGGGACCGATGCGCGCCGCGCGCCGCGAGGCGCTGCTCGGCCTGAACCTCACCGACCGGCGGTTCGGCTACCCGCTGGAGATGGTGCTGAGCGCGGCCGCCGCCGGCTGGCGCCTGGCCGAGGTCGAGGTGGCCTACCTGCCCCGCATCGGCAAGTCGAAGGTGACCGGGACGGTGCGCGGCTCCGTGCGCACCGTCAGGGACATGAGCCGGGTGCTGGCCAGGTGACCACGCCGTACCGGCCGCATGGTGCGGCCGCGGAACCGGACACCACCCTGCTCGTCATCGCCAAGCAGCCGCTGCCCGGACGGGTCAAGACCCGCCTCGTGCCGCCGTGCACGCCCGAGCAGGCCGCCGCGCTGGCCGAGGCCGCGCTGGTCGATACGCTGCACACCGTCCTGGCGGCACCAGCGCGGCGGCGGGTACTGGTACTCGACGGCGCGCCGGGGCCGTGGCTGCCGCCCGGGTTCGATATCGCGCCGCAGTGCGGTGGCGGCCTCGACGAGCGATTGGCCGGCGCTTTCGCCGCGGTACGCGGACCGGCGCTGCTCATCGGAATGGACACGCCGCAGCTCACCCCAAGCCTGCTCATCTTGGATTGGGAGGTCGCCGACGCCTGGTTCGGGCCGGCCGCCGACGGGGGTTTCTGGGGGCTCGGGCTACGGGTACCGGACGCTGCCCTGGTACGCGGTGTGCCGATGTCAACGGCGAACACCGGTGCCAGCCAGCGTGCCCGGCTGCATGCGGCCGGGCTGCGTGTCGCTGATCTGCCGCTGCTTCGCGACGTTGACACCGCGGAAGACGCCGTGGCCGTGGCGTGTCAGGCGCCGTGGAGCCGGTTTGCCGCGCGGGTGCGGGAACTCGCCCCGGTTCTCGACCCGGTCGCCGCGGGGCATCGGGCCGGCGGCGCCGTGCGAGAGCAGGTATGAAGCCGGGGGCGATTGGCCTGTACGAGGAGGCGCTGGATATGTCGGGTGCCACGCTGTTGCTGCGGACGGCGTGCGGCCACGCGCTGCCGCTCCAGGTGGCCCGCTGGTGCGGGCCGCCTGACCTGGCCGACGAGGAGTTGCTGCGCCGCTGCCGGGCGCCGGTACTCGACATCGGTTGCGGCCCCGGGCGCCTGACCATCGCGCTGGCGGAGCGCGGGATCCCCGTGCTCGGCGTGGACATCTCCCGTACTGCCGTGGCCCGGGTGCACCAGGCCGGGGCGTGCGCCATCCACCGTTCGGTATTCGATCCGCTGCCCGGCCAGGGCCGATGGGTGACCGCGCTGCTCGCCGACGGCAACATCGGCATCGGCGGTTACCCCGACGAACTGCTGCGCCGTTGCGCCCGGCTGCTGGCTCCCGGCGGCCGGCTGCTGATCGAAGCGGAGCGCGACGACGTCGACGAGCGGATGACGGCGTGGCTCGAACACGCCGACGGCAGGCGCGGCCCGGTGTTCCCCTGGGCCCGGCTGGGCGTAAGCGCGCTAATCAAACTCGCGGCCGCCGCCGACCTGAAGCTCTTCGAGGAATGGCAGCACGCCGGCCGGGTTTTTGTTTCCGTCACCACCCGAAGCCGGTGAACTCCAAGCAGCTTTCCGTCCCGGTGCGGCGGCCGGTCGCGCATCGCCGCGGAAGCGAGGGTGACCGGGATCGCCTGCGGATGGATTCCGCTGACGGCCCTCCGGTGACGCAGGTCGGACGCGCCTGGCCGCACGCCGCGCTCGGCGGACCCTCCCAGCGGGCCGTCCGCTGGAAGAGGACGGCCGTGGTGCTGGCAGGCCTGGCGGCGCTGACCGTGTACCTGCGTCCGGGGCTGGCGGCTCCGCACGCGCACTGGCCGCTGTGGGATGTCCACGTCTACTGGTGGGGCGGCCAGCAGGCCACCCGCGGCGGGACGCTGTACGCTCCCGGGACCCGGTACAGCTTCACCTACCCGCCCTTCGCCGCCGCGCTGTTTACCCTCGCCGCACACGCGCCCGAGGGTGATCTGGCCGCCGTCATCACCGCCGCGAGCATCGGCGCGCTGGCGGTGCTGTGCGCGTTGTCGCTGGGCACGGCGGGGGTGCAGCGACGGCCGGAGACAGTTTTCGCCGTGACGGCGCTGGCCCTGCTGACCTGGCCGGTCGCTTACACGCTGCACCTGGGCGAGATCAACCTGATACTTGCCGCGCTGGCCGGGACCGACTTGCTGCGCCGCCACGACGGCCACTGGTGGCAGGGGATCGCCACCGGGCTGGCGGCCGGGATCAAGCTGACCCCGCTGATCTTCGTCGCCTACCTGCTGATCACCCGCCGGGTCAGGGCCGCCGCCACCGCGGCCGGGACCTTCGCGGTGACTGTCGCCATCGGTGTCGTGCTGCTGCCGTCACAGTCCCGGGTGTTCTGGCTGGATGGCGTGTTCGATGACCAGGACCGGATCGGTGACCCGGCTAACCTGTCGGATCAGTCGCTGTCCGGGGCGGTGGCCCGGCTCGCCGGGAGCCTTGATTCGGCCTACTGGTGGTGGGCCATCGCGGCGCTGCTAGTGGGCCTGGCCGGGATCATGGTCGGCGCGTGGGCGCACCGGCGCGGCCATCAGCTGGCCGGGGTGAGCTGCTGCGCTATCACCGGCCTGCTCATCTCGCCGTTCTCCTGGACCCACCACTGGGTGTGGGCCGCGCCGTTGCTGGTGGCCCTGGCCGTTACCGCGTGGCGGCGCCGCTCAGCCGGGTACGGCCTGGCCACAGCGGCGGCCGCCGCTGTCTTCTCTGGCCGGATCCCGCTATCCGGGCCCGGGCAGCCGCCTGGCCCGGTTCGGCTGCTGGAAGGCGATCTCTACGTGCTCTGCGGCCTAGCGGTGCTGGCGGGCATGGCCCTCGCCCTCGTCAGGGAGCAAGCCCAGACGGCCAGCCGGCCCGATAAGGCGGCGAGAACGCTCCGTCCCGGCCTGAGTATCGTGACGAGCCCTCGGTCCTCCCGCCCAGGCAGGGGATCGTCCCGTAGAACACGCCTTCCCAGAGCGACGCGACGTCGGAGTCGGCCACTACCTGCTGCCGTCGGAGCCGTCCTTGCGCAGGTCGACGCGGCTGCCGCGCCGCCGCCGACTGCCTCCGCGAGGAGTGGCATCTGGTCGGCCGGTCGTTCGTCTGCGTTGCGTCCCCGGAACCCGGGCAGCGCCCGGTGAGCCAGCCCGGTCAGTCCGCGGCGCCGCGCACAGCCGCCAGCAGCCCGTCGAAGTCCTCGCCGCACGGACCGCAGGCCCGCAGGTGAGCGGCGATGCCCGGGTAACGTTCCGCGGCCGAGGCGTCGGCGGCCGCCAGCTCGGCGTAGACGTGCAGCAGGTCCATCGCCTCGGCGCAGCCCACGTCGCGCGGGTCGGTCTGCAGGAAGCGATCCAGCGCTGACCAGCCGTTCATGAGCGCCTCGAAGTCTGATCGTCCAGATACCCGTTAGCGGCGAGAGCCGCTCGCAACTTACGCCGGGCGTCGAACATTGTCTTGTAGATGGCGTTCCTGGTGGAGCCGAGCCGGACGGCCAGGGCGTCCAGCGGCACGCCGTCCAGCACGATCGCCACGAAGACCTGCCGCTGCCGCGGGGTCAGCTGCTCGTCTACTGCGCGCCGCACGGCGCTGGCCATCTCGCGCCGCTCGGCCTCGCGAGCGGGCTCGAACCCGAACCGGTCGGGCAGCCGGTCCCAGTCTTCGGTGTCCATGGGCACCGGCGGGTTGGCCCAGAAGTGCCGTCCGATCTTGGCCGAAACCTCGAAGATCACGAACTTGTACGCCCAGGTCGTGAACCGGCTTTCACCGCGGAACTGGCCGACCTTGGCCATGATGGCCAGTAGCGCGTCGGCCGCGGCCTGGTAGGCGAGGTCATCGAGCTCGGGGCCGGTGATTCGCAGCTGCCCGCTTCGCCGCCGCAGCTCGCTATGCGCGATCCTCAGCAGCATCTCGTGCAG